>CABSZQ010000025.1 GCA_902482195.1 uncultured Haemophilus sp. | reverse complement strand
GTTTCCCTTCAACATTAGGGGTTGTTGTCACAATCATTTTGTATCCTTAAATTCTCGTTAAAAATTAACCGCACTTTAGACGCTTAATTTTGATTTTAAAACAGCTAATGCCTTCGCACGATGAGAGATTTTCTTTTTCTCTACGGTTTCTAATTCTGCAAAAGTACAGCCTTTTTCTGGGCTAAAAAAGAGCGAATCATAACCAAAGCCATTTTCACCTTTCTCTTCATAAATAATCTTACCATCACATTCACCTTGAGCAATGATTGGAGAAGGATCACTTGGGTGTTGTAATAACACAATCGTACTCACAAATTTTGCTTGGCGACGTTCAGATGCTACATCAGCTAATTCTGCCAGTAATTTTTCACGATTTTTCGCATCGGCTTCCTCACCATCTACTCCAGCATAACGTGCAGAATACAATCCTGGCGCACCATTTAACGCATCCACCACGAGACCGGAATCATCCGCTATTGCCGGTAAACCTGATTTTTCAGCTGCATAGCGTGCTTTAAGGATCGCATTTTCGACAAACGTTAAGCCCGTTTCCTCTGGACTTTCGATGCCTAAATCCGTTTGAGCAATCACTTCAAAACCGAAATCGGCTAATACATCCGCCATTTCTTTTACTTTGCCTTTATTACCTGTGGCAAGCACAATTTTTTGTTTCATGATTCTGTCCCTCATATCAAACATTGTCTTATTTTAGCATCTCACCAAAAATTTTCGGAATAAATATTGACCTTAACCTTAGGTCAAAGTTTATGATTGGTGCTCATTCAGTTATCACATAGGAGAAAAACATGAAAAAACTTATGGCTTTTATCACACTTAGCGCTGCTGCAGTTTCAATTTATGCCCAAGCTAATGAACAACCGCATCAAGCACACATGAATATGCCAATGTCGACAGATTCTGCAATGCAACAAGAATTAATGCAAGGTATGAGTCAAATGCATCAAGACATGATGGCAGCTGCGCAATATAAAGATCCTGATGTTGCTTTTGCAGCAGGTATGTTGCCACACCATATTGGCGCAGTAAAAATGGCGGAAGTTGAATTAAAATACGGAAAAGATCCTGAGATGCGTAAGCTTGCTGAGAATATTATTAACGCTCAACAGGCAGAAATTGAACAAATGCAAAAATGGCTTAAAGTGCACAATAAAAAATAAAATAACACAAAAAAGTGCGGTAAATTAACCGCACTTTTTTAATAGAATTAGTTTACTTCTTTTATTCGTAGCTCTTTTGGCACTTCAAAGAACATATTCTCTTCTAAGCCTTGAAGCTCTTCGATACTATCCGCACCAAATTCTTTTAATCGAGCAATTACGGATTGCACCAACTCTTCCGGCGCTGAAGCCCCTGCTGTCACACCAATTGTTTCAACGCCTTCAAACCAATCTGCTGCCACATCATTTGGATCATCAATCAATTTTGATTTCACGCCCATACGCGATGCCAACTCAGCTAAGCGGTTAGAATTCGATGAGTTTTTAGAGCCCACAACCACGACTAGCTCACATTGTTTTGCTAATTCACGCACGGCTTCTTGACGGTTGGTTGTGGCATAGCAAATATCGTTTTTATGTGGGCCTTGAATAGCAGGATATTTGTCTTTCAATGCACTGATAGTTTCCGCCGTATCATCAAGAGAAAGTGTGGTTTGCGTCATAAAGGTTAAATCATCACCTTCTTGAACCGGCAAACGAGCAATATCTTCCACGCTTTCAATTAAGAAAATACCACCTTCCTCGTTGTTGTACTGCCCCATTGTGCCTTCCACTTCTGGATGGCCTTTGTGTCCGATCAAAATCGCTTTCGTCCCTTTACGGCTCGCACGAGCCACTTGCATATGTACTTTGGTTACCAACGGACAAGTTGCATCAAATACTTTTAACTGACGATCTTTCGCTTCCTGACGAACGGCTTGTGACACCCCATGAGCAGAAAAAATCACAATGGCGCCATCTGGCACTTCACTTAATTCTTCTACAAAAATCGCCCCACGCTCACGCAAACCATTCACGACAAAACGGTTATGCACCACTTCATGACGCACATAAATCGGCGCACCATGAATTTCAAGCGCTAATTCAACAATGCTAATGGCTCGATCTACACCTGCGCAAAATCCGCGAGGGTTAGCTAAAATTATCTTCATTTTTGACCGCTCTTTTTATCACCTTTAAAGGCATCTAATGCTAATAAACCCGCACCAATACAAATTGCAATATCTGCCACATTGAATACCGGATAATGATAAATATCCCAATAAAAATCTAAGAAATCCACCACAAAACCGTTATATGCACGGTCCACCATATTGGCTAACGCACCACCAATAATCAGTGCATAAGCTGAGTTTTGTAATTTTTGTTCTGCTGAATTCTTTTTCATAAAGTAAGCCAGCATTAAAGAAATTCCAATCGCAAGCACGATAAAGAAATATTTCTGCCAGCCATCATGTTCAGCAAGAAAGCTAAACGCTGCGCCATAGTTACGCACATAGGTTAAATTAAAAACGGGTAATAAGTTCACGCTTTCATAGAGATCAAAGCGTTGCACTACAATATATTTGGTCAGTAAATCAAGGATAAATGCGACCGCACTTATCCAAAGGAATGAAAGTCCTGTTTTATTTTTTGTCATAGGAAATTATCTGTTTTTATAAATGGACGATGATTTTAGCAACTCGAACAACCTTTATAAAGTAAAAGGCATCAAATCATAAAAGGCGAACACATTGGTTCGCCTTTCAATGTTTATTATTTTTTCTTCACAGGTCTTTGCCAACCTTGAATATGGCGTTGTGGCACGCGAGTGATCACAAGCTCATCTTTTTCAACGTTTTTAGTAATGGTTGAACCCGCACCGATAGTTGCACCATCTGCCACAGTAACTGGTGCGACTAATTGTGTATCAGAACCTACGAATACATTGTTGCCAATGATTGTTTTAAATTTATTCGCACCGTCATAGTTACAAGTAATGACACCGGCACCAATGTTACAGTTTTCACCGATTTCAGTATCACCGACATAAGTAAGGTGGTTTACTTTAGAGCCTTTACCTACTGTGGATTTTTTAATTTCCACAAAGTTGCCCACATGGGTTTCAGCGGCTAATTCAGCACCTGGACGTAAACGAGAGAATGGGCCAATCGCTGCTTTCTCACCAATTGTCGCATCTTCTAAAACAGAATAAGGCTTGATCTCAACATCATCACCAATAGTCACGTTTTTCAATACACAACCAGCGCCAATTTTCACACGATCGCCCAAGCGCACATTGCCTTCCACAATCACATTCACATCAATTTCAACATCTTTACCGTGTTCTAATGTACCGCGTAAATCAAAACGCTCAGGATCAATCAACATCACACCAGCAAGTAAAAGTTTTTCTGCTTGTTTGCGTTGATAATAGCGTTCCATTTTGGCTAATTGCAGGCGGTTATTCACCCCTTCAACTTCCATAAAATCAGTTGCTTGAACAGCTACAATCGGACAACCATCTTGATGAGCTAAGCCAATTACATCAGTAATATAAAACTCGCCTTGTGCATTATTATTATCTAAACGCGCTAACCATTTTTTGAAACTTGCACCATCTGAAACTAACACACCTGTATTAATCTCTTGAATTTTGAGTTGCTCAGGCGTTGCATCTTTTTGTTCAACAATCCCTACAACTTTGCCATTTTCACGTACGATTCGACCATAACCTGTTGGGTTATCTAATACGACCGTTAACACTGCGATACCATTTTCAGGTTTCGCATCGATTAATTTTTGCAATGTTTCCGGTGTAATCATTGGGCCATCGCCATACACCATTAAAACATTTTCATCATCACGGAAAAAAGGCATCGCTTGTTGCATAGCATGTCCTGTACCCAATTGTTCCGCTTGGAATACCCAGTTCACGCTTTCATTTGCCAAACGCTCACGCATTAATTCGCCACCGTGACCATAAATCAAATGCACGTTTTCCGCACCTAATTGATTTGCCGTATCGATCACATGTTTTACCATCGGTTTACCTGCCACTTTGTGCAAGACTTTAGGTAAATCAGAATACATACGAGTGCCTTTACCGGCTGCTAAAATCACTACGCTTAATGCTTTATTTGTCATAAATTCTTCTCTTCTTTATAAAAAATTGAACGTATTCTATCGTAGAATGGAGAATATGATAAGCCATTTAATTTTCATCCATTCCTGACAAGACAAGATTGTATAAAAATCTCAAATCCTGTAAACTATCCTCCCGTCTTGATAGCTAATCATCTTTTTCTTTTATTTTTGACCGCTCTTTTCAGCATTCTGCACAAATTTGCATAAAAGATGATTGGCTATAATCATTTTTATCCCAACATTTTAGGTCTCTCACTATGGCTACAAATTATATTTTCGTCACAGGCGGTGTGGTTTCATCGTTAGGTAAAGGTATTGCTGCCGCATCATTGGCAGCCATTTTAGAAGCACGTGGCTTAAACGTGACTATTATGAAATTAGACCCTTACATCAACGTGGATCCGGGTACAATGAGCCCAACCCAACACGGCGAAGTGTTCGTGACACAAGACGGGGCGGAAACCGATTTAGACTTAGGTCACTACGAGCGTTTTATTCGTACCAAAATGACAAAACGCAATAACTTCACTACAGGTAAAATTTATTCTGAAGTATTACGCAAAGAGCGTCGTGGTGATTATTTAGGTGCAACAATTCAAGTTATCCCACACATCACCAATGAAATTAAAGATCGCGTAATTGCCGGTGCACAAGGCCATGATGTGGTAATCGTGGAAGTAGGCGGAACAGTGGGTGATATTGAATCACTTCCATTCTTAGAAGCACTTCGTCAACTTGCCGTACAAGTCGGTCGTGAGCATACTCTCTTTATGCACTTAACGTTAGTGCCATACATCCCAACGGCGGGCGAAGTAAAAACCAAACCAACTCAACATTCTGTAAAAGAATTACTTTCGATTGGTATTCAGCCGGATGTGCTTATCTGCCGTTCTGATCGTATGATTCCACCAAACGAGCGTGCAAAAATTGCCTTATTCTGTAACGTACCAGAACGTGCGGTCATCTCATTAAAAGATGTGAATTCGATCTACCAAATTCCGGCATTATTAAAATCACAAGGTTTAGATGAATTCATCTGTCAACGTTTCCACTTAGACTGTCCTGAAGCAGATCTTTCAGAATGGGAGCAAGTGCTTTATCAAGAAGCAAATCCTGTGGGCGATGTGACCATCGGTATGGTTGGTAAATATACTGAATTACCAGACGCGTATAAATCAGTGAATGAAGCCTTAAAACACGCTGGCTTAAAAAACCGTTTAAGCGTGCATATCAAATACATTGATTCACAAGATGTTGAAACCAAAGGTACTGATGTATTAAAAGGTGTCGATGGTATCTTAGTACCTGGCGGCTTTGGCTACCGCGGTGTAGAAGGCAAAATCTTGACTGCAAAATATGCACGTGAAAATAATATTCCTTATCTCGGTATTTGTTTAGGGATGCAAATTGCGTTAATCGAATATGCACGTAATGTTGCAGGTCTTGAGAAAGCCAACTCATCTGAATTTGATCGTAACTGTGAGCAACCTGTTGTTGGTTTGATTACAGAATGGCAAGATGCGGAAGGGCACATTGAAACCCGTGATGATAATTCAGATCTTGGTGGTACGATGCGTTTAGGGGCACAGCAATGTCATTTAATTGAAGGCTCAAAAGCGCGTGCATTGTATGGCAAAGAAACGATTGAAGAACGTCATCGTCATCGCTATGAAGTGAACAATAACCTGCTTCCACAAATTGAAAAAGCGGGCCTTAAAGTAACTGGTTTATCTGCGGATCGTAAATTAGTAGAAATTATTGAAGTACCAAACCACCCATGGTTTGTAGCATGTCAATTCCACCCTGAATTTACGTCAACACCACGTGATGGCCACCCATTATTTGAAGGCTTTGTCAAAGCAGCTAGAGAAAATCAATTAAAAACTGAAAAGTAATTTACTGATAATTCCATAAACAAGTGCGGTCAAAAATTCTTGTGTTTTTGACCGCACTTTGTATTAATAAGGAATAATATCATCTGTGCCTTATTCACTCATTTAATAATGGATAACCAAAAATGAAACTTGCTGTTATTTTACCTGCATACAATGCAGAAAATTTTATCACTGAATGTTTAGATTCATTATTGAATCAGACATTTAGTGATTTTTGTATTCTTGCAGTTAATGATGCTTCTACCGATAACACTGGCAAGATTCTCGAGAATTATGCAGCAAAAGATGCTCGCTTACGTGTTTACCATTTACCTCAAAACCAAGGTGAACCTGCTGTAATGCAATTTGCCATGGATATGCTTAACTATATGAATGTTGAATATGTTGCGCGTATGGATGCCGATGATATTTGTGTACCACACCGTTTTGAAAAACAAGTTCAATATTTAGATGAGCATCCCGAAATTGATATTTTAGGAAGTAATGCACTGATCTTTAATGATGGGCAAGCTGATAAAGCGTCTAAAGTAAGTACACTTCCTCTTTTAGATAAAGATATAAAAGCACATTTTTCTTTAGCTCGCGACAATATCATTAATCCCTCTTCAATGTGGCGACATTCAAGTATCAAGGCGCTCGGGATTAATTATGCACAAACAGCCACTGCACCCGATTTTCATATGTGGGTACAATGTGCCTTACATCAAAAGAAATTTGCTAATTTACCAGAGCCATTATTGTTTTATCGGATACATCAAGGTCAAGCGAGTAAAATACATGACAAAATTAGCGAGTCTGTTCAATACTCTATGGAGCTATGGATAAGTCATTTATTTCCAGAATTAACACCTAAAGAAGTCAGCCTATTAAGTCTTATACTGCACGGGAAAACCATTAAATTACGCACTGAAGAGTTTGAAATCGCCTTTTCAGCTTATGACAAAGTTCGTTCCAATAATGGAGATTCGAGATTCGGAGAAGATCGAGAGATAATGTTTAGTATTTTAGATACATATACTCAAGCTTTGAAAAAGCTTTTGTATCAAAGAACGCAGTAAAGCTTTTGCTTCGTCACTCTACTTCCCCAACCTAAATTAGGTTGGGGAAGTTTTTATTCGTCTTAGTGTCAAAGTGCGGTCAGCTTTTTCAATAGCATCACCGCACTTTAGATATGTAGCCTATTTCTCGAAAATAGCTTCGACGGTTAGCGACTTGTAGTGATAGCCTTTTTCTTGACTAAATTGCATTTCAAGTGACCCCAAATAGATCGCGAAACTTGGTGCATCAATCTTTAGTAAGTCTTTACGGATGAGTTTAAGATCTGATTCTGGCAGTTTTTTCATTGCGTCTAAGTGATGTTGTAGAAACACTTTCTTAATGTGTTGATCCATATCGGTACAATATCTATCGTGCTCTTCAACAAAGCAAACTTCTGCTTGTTCTTTTGACTCATTCTCTTCTTTTTTCGAACTGTTATCATCCGCTCGATAGAATTGATAAACAGGCACATGGATCCATTTTTTATATGGCGTAAGATCAATTGACGACCATTCAAACTCCGCTTCTCTAACCGGGCTATTTTGCAAAGCCATAATTTCGCTATCATTAATACGGAAAGAATGCTCATAAACATCCAATGAAATCAGAGCATTCGCTTTTTCACCATATTTTTGTACAAACGCTTTTTGTTTCTCTTCATAATTCAATCCGTTGTAAGAACCAGAATAAAAATGATGGGCTACTAAATAATCAGATACATCATCTAATTCATTCCAATCTTGAAGTTCATGTTCTGGCATATTTTCTAAACGACTTAAAAAATCCACATCATCACGAATTTTTCCTTGTCCATCAGATAAATTAAGCTTTGTGAGTAAATGCTCAAAACGTTCCGTTTGGCTTTGATAAGCGATTTCTTTCAGATTCACCACCCAAGTCATGGCAAAAATAGCTATCATTACAACGATAGAAATTAAACGATATTGACGAATTTTAGGGATGATTAAAATGGTATAAGCAATCGTAATCGCCGAGGCTAATGCCACTAAATAAATCCGTTGTTCAGTCCAAGCATAGGCACTAATTCGACGGTCAATAGCCAACCATAACAATACAATTGGTATAATAGAAAGGTATGGGAAAAACTTAAAGAAACCGTTCCAATTTGCTTTGACACTAATACTACGTAAAGCGTAAACACCTAAGCCTCCAACTAAGTAAGGCAACGCAATATTCGACACCATACCTTTTGGCAAAGCCCCTGCTAAGATAATTTTGCCAACGTAAGCATAAAGTAGTGCAGTAAATATCATCAACGCAGGCGCTAAGATAAAATTTACTAAAATGTCAAAACTACGATTTAGCGTCATCTCTGTATTTTCTTGGCGCTGTTGAAAGACCAAAAAGAACAAAGGCAGGCAAAATGCAGTAATGGAGGAATAAAGATGCTTTTGAAACCATTCACTAAAATCAATGTTAAATAATGTACTGATTGAAGCCAAAATTGCGGCTACTAAACCAGAGACGAGCCCCCAACCAGCAATGGATGAAGTGATGTAATATAGAGTCGTGAAATTACGATAAGTAAAGGCTTGATTGTTTCTGACAAATGGAAAGCCGAATAATATCAATAACACAATAAATTGAGCGCCCCAAAACTTAGGGCTATAGCCATAAAAATCAGCATTATCATTCACTTGCCAAATAGTGAAAACGGCAATAAGCGGCACAATCCACGAAAAACGATACCATGAGTAGGGACGAGACAAATAAATAAAGGCAAACAGCATCGGCTCAAATAGCCAATAAGCTAAATGATCTTTTCCTGAATTCATATCCACAAACCAAATTCCAAGAGCAAATGCAGCAATCATGAAGATTTCAATCGGATGGGTAGATATCGCTGATTTTATTTGTGTTTTGGTTTGCTGAAAAAAAGTCGAAAGAGACATAATGATTCCTTTTCCAATGCAACAAAGTCTCAATTAAGAATAAATAATTCGTCGTAAAATAATACGAAATTTCGCGCAACTTTAACCAACTTTTGAAGGCAATTCCACTGAAATAAAAGAAATAATTGGCGAAAAAGAGATAAAAACTCACCGCACTCGATTGAAAAATAAGATACAGATCAAAGTGCGGTCATTTTTCCAAGACAAATTTCTAAATTTGCTTTATTATATTCCCGTTTTAGGTTCGCCTAACTAATTTTAATTAACTTTAAACAGAGGAAAACAAAATGGCAAAAATCGTTAAAGTCATTGGTCGTGAAATCATCGACTCTCGTGGTAACCCAACTGTAGAAGCTGAAGTTCATCTTGAAGGTGGTTTCGTTGGTTTAGCAGCTGCTCCATCAGGTGCATCTACCGGTTCTCGTGAAGCATTAGAATTACGTGACGGCGACAAATCTCGTTTCTTAGGTAAAGGTGTATTAAAAGCAGTTGCAGCGGTAAACGGTCCTATCGCAGATGCATTAGTGGGTAAAGAAGCGTCTAACCAAGCTGAAATCGACCAAATCATGATCGATTTAGACGGTACTGAAAACAAATCTAACTTCGGTGCAAACGCAATCTTAGCGGTATCTTTAGCAAACGCAAAAGCCGCGGCAGCATCTAAAGGTTTACCACTTTACGCTTACATTGCAGAACTTAACGGCACGCCAGGCGTTTACTCTATGCCATTACCAATGATGAACATCATCAACGGTGGTGAACACGCAGATAACAACGTGGATATCCAAGAATTCATGATTCAACCAGTTGGTGCGAAAACGTTACGTGAAGCGCTTCGTATCGGTGCTGAAGTATTTCACAACCTTGCGAAAGTATTAAAATCTAAAGGCATGAGCACTGCAGTTGGTGACGAAGGCGGTTTCGCACCTAACCTAGCATCTAATGCTGACGCTTTAGCATGTATCAAAGAAGCAGTTGAAAAAGCAGGTTATGTATT
>CABSZQ010000024.1 GCA_902482195.1 uncultured Haemophilus sp. | reverse complement strand
GGCCTTCTGCTGAACCGTATTTTTTACAGTTTGCATGAATATCTAACATGATGCGATGAAGCTGTCTATCCACCTCTTCAGCTGTCCAGTATAAACGTTGTGAACTTTGCGCCATTTCTAAACCTGATGTCGCAACACCACCTGCATTAGCCGCTTTACCTGGGCCAAATAATACTCCTGCCTCTAAGAATGCTTCTGTCGCTTCGATAGTGGTTGGCATGTTTGCCCCCTCAGCGACTAATTTCACACCATTTGCAATTAAGGCTTTCGCATCAGAGATCTCTAATTCATTTTGGGTTGCGCAAGGAAGTGCAATATCTGCTTTCACTTCCCAAGGGCGTTTACCCGCAAAATATTGAAGGCCAAATTGTTTTGCAAACTCTTCTACTCGACCACGTTTTACATTTTTAAGCTCTAATAACGCTTCTAATTTTTCACGATCGAATCCTTCTGGTAAATACACGTAACCCGCAGAGTCAGAACAGGTTACGACTTTCGCACCGAGCGCCATCGCTTTTTCAATCGCATATTGCGCCACGTTACCCGAACCAGAAACTAAAACCGTTTTACCTTGGAAGCTATCCCCTTTCTCTGCAAGCATTGCTTGGGCAAAATAAACCAATCCATACCCCGTTGCTTCTGGGCGAATTAAACTTCCACCGAATGAAAGACCACGACCAGTAAACACACAAGCAGCTTGGTTTGATAATTTTTTCATATAGCCTGCAAGATAACCGACTTCGCGACCACCTACACCAATATCTCCTGCAGGGACATCAGTATCTGGACCAACATGACGATATAATTCTGCCATTAAAGCTTGACAGAAACGCATCACTTCAGCATCTGATTTACCTTTAGGATCAAAATCTGAACCGCCTTTTGCTCCGCCCATTGGCAATGTAGTTAAGGCATTTTTAAAGATCTGTTCAAAGCCTAAGAATTTTAAAATCGATAAGTTAACAGATGGATGGAAACGCATTCCGCCTTTATATGGACCAATTGCGCTATTAAATTGTATGCGGAAAGCACGGTTTACTTGAACCTGGCCTTTATCATCAGTCCATGCTACGCGAAATTGGATTGCGCGTTCTGGCTCAACTAAACGCTCTAATAAAGCTTCTGAACGATATTTAGGGTTTGCTTCCAAGAAAGGCCAGATTGACGTGAAGACTTCACGAACGGCTTGTAAAAACTCAGGTTGGTGGCCATCACGTTGAGCCACTTTTTCGAGAAATTCGTCTAAGGATGCTACTGCTGACATAGGATTTTCCTTCTAGTAGTGAGTGAGTATGATGTGTGTAAAATTATTTTATTTAACCGTCTTCTTGCGGTGTGCCTTCAATATAACAATGGAAAAATCAACTCAGCAATAGTTTTTTTATAGAAAAAATGAAGAAAAAATAAAAAACGAGAAAACATTTAATATTTTCCCGTTTCTATTAGATAAGATCTAAAATCAGTATCTAAGCTAACACTTCAACTTAAAAAGTCCTTATTTATTTTTACCTTCTAAGTAAAGCCACTCTGCAACCTGCTTCGCAAAGTACGTCAAGATACCATCCGCACCCGCACGTTTAAAGCAAAGCAATGATTCCATAATGCATTCTTTTTCTTTCAACCAACCATTTTGAATGGCTGCCATATGCATCGCATATTCGCCAGAAACCTGATAAGCAAAAGTTGGCACGCCGAAATACTCTTTCACGCGATATACCATATCCAAATACGGCATACCTGGTTTTACCATCACCATATCCGCACCTTCTTGTAAATCAAGTGCAACTTCTTGCAAGCCTTCATTGCCATTTGCCGGATCAAGTTGGTAAGTTTTCTTATCGCCACCTTTCAGATTACCCGCAGAGCCGACTGCATCACGGAATGGACCATAGTAATTAGACGCATATTTAGCTGAGTACGCCATAATTTGCGTGTTGATATGGCCATTCTCTTCCAATGCCTGACGAATACGGCCAATACGACCATCCATCATATCACTCGGTGCCACAACATCTGCACCCGCTTCAGCATGAGAAAGTGCCTGTTTGATCAGAATATCTGTCGTGATATCGTTTAAAACATAACCTTCTTCATCAATGATGCCATCTTGTCCGTGAATAGTATAAGGATCAAGCGCTACATCAGTTAATACGCCTAATTCTGGATACGCGGCTTTCAATGCTTTTACCGCACGCTGTACCAAACCATTTGGGTTAAACGCTTCATCTGCCATTAAAGATTTTTTATCTTGTTCAACCACAGGGAATAATGCGATCACTGGCACACCATATTTCACCAAAAGGCCTGCTTCAATTAATAATTGATCGATGGTTAAACGCTCAACTTTAGGCATAGAAGGCACTGGCTCACGATGATTTTCACCTTCAATAATAAATACCGGATAAATTAAATCATTCGCGGTTAAAGTATTTTCTGCCACTAAACGGCGGCTAAAATCATGTTTACGTAAGCGACGAAGACGACGGGTTGGAAAACCGCCTAAAATTTGTTGAGTCATAATAATATTCCTGTTTTTTATGATGTTAAAAGGGCGTATCACCTACGCCCATTTTCTTAATCTTTGTGATTCAAATCAGCCTGATTTTCTACCGCACTTTCTTCATCCGTTGTCTCTTCTTCATCCTCTTTCGGTTGATAGAAACGAGCAACTAACAAGCCTAATTCAAATAAAAGGCACATTGGTACGGCAAGTAACGTTTGTGAGAAAACATCAGGTGGCGTTAAGATCATACCGACAAAAAACGCACCGACAACAATATAAGGACGTTTTGAAGCCAATGCTTTCGTCGTGGTTACACCTGTCCAACAAAGTAAAATAATAGCAACAGGTACTTCAAAACACACACCGAATGCCAAGAATAATGCTAAGGCAAAATCAAGGTAACTACTGATATCTGTGGCGATAGCCACCCCTTCTGGTGCGGTTTGAGTAAAGAAACTAAACACAAAAGGGAAAACAATATAATAAGCAAATGCTACACCGCAATAGAATAAAACCGTACTGGAAAATAATAACGGATAAATTAAACGTTTTTCATGTTGATACAGCGCCGGTGCAACAAACGCCCAAATTTGATAAAGCAAATAAGGCACCGAAATAAACACCGAGACAATCGCGGTTAATTTAATTGGCGTAAAGAATGGTGTTTGAATATTGGTTGCAATCATCGTTGCACCTTTTGGCATCACAGCTGTTAAAGGTGCGGCAACAAAATGATAAATATCATTAGAAAAATAAACCAACGCCACAAAAACCACTAAAATACAAATTACACAACGTAATAAGCGGTTTCTGAGTTCAACAAGATGGGTAATTAACGGTTGGGAATCGTCCGTCGTATTGCTCATAATTATTCTCTAGGACTTAGCTTCAGATTTAGGTGCTGGTTGCAGTTCCACATCATCCGGCGAATAGTAATCAGATAAACGCTCGGTTAATTCAGCTTGTTCATGGGCTTCAAGTGCGGTCAAATCCACTTCTGTTTTTTCAGGTTCTGAAACTTCAGCAAGTTCATTCTCTACATGCTCTGTCGATGCTGTTTCAGCTGGTTTTTCTGTAGTTTCTTGTGAATTCACCACGAGTTTTTCAGCAGAATCAGCCGAATTTTCAGCCGCACTTTTAATTTCTTTAATTTGCTCTTCTACCGTTGTGCCCGCTGCAGCCGCTTTTTCTTCTAGCTCTGCACGCATTTTTTGAGCCTGCTCTTTCAGCTCTTCAACGGTTTTACTTAAGTCTGGGGAAAGCTGTTTTAGATTCAGTTGTTCCGCTTTCTTAATGCTATCTTGCAATTCTTGCAATTTAAGCTCTTGTTTTAATTCATTTTGAACATTAGCTGCCAACCCACGGATCGTTTTCACCCAGCCCATTACCGTGCGAATAGCCACAGGTAAACGCTTAGGGCCTAGTACTACTAAGCCCACAAGCATCAATAAAACAAGTTCGGAAAAACCAATATCAAACACGGTTATGCCTGTTCTTTATCTTTTACAGTTTCAGTTTTTTCAGCGGTGGTTGTACCGTCTTTAATTTGAGTAAATTCCGCATCTTTTTTCGGCTCGTCATCAGACATCGCTTTTTTAAAGCCTTTTACTGCTGCGCCAAGATCAGATCCCGCATTGCGTAATTTTTTGGTACCGAATACTAATAAAATCACGACTAATAAAATAATCATTTGTGCTGGGGATAAACCAAACATAGAAAAACTCCGTTAGAATTAAATTGAAAATTTGGGCTTGAATATACTCTTTTTATGCATTTGTCTCAAGAGGTAATTTTAAAAGTGCGGTCAAAAAATTAGAGGATTTTCAACCGCACTTTAGTCTTATTATTCAGCCAGTTCTGTTTGCTCATGTGCCATCAATTCTTGACCCACATCGTCTAGCAAACTTAAGTAACGTTCATAATGTTTCAACATATCGGCAATCAATTCATCTTGGTCCATATATTGCACATCATAACCCACTCGACCATCAAAGAAATAAGTGTATGGCTCATAGGTCATACTATGTTGGATATGTGGCAAGTTATCATCATTAATTAATTGCTCTGACACCTCACGACCGATAGATTTCACCCCGTACATAAAGTCTCGCATCAAATCTTTTTGAATGACTAACTCGACTGCAGGTTCATCTTGATCAAATAACGTGTTAATTTGCACACTCAATTCATATTTACTAATTAACTCTTGGCGTAGCTCACGCATAGCCGGTAATACCGTATGTTTAAGGAAGCGTAAAATATCTTTTTCTTGCGTTTGGTTCATCATTTGTTCCAAACGTTCTTTCCACTTATCACCTGTCCAGAAAATACTGGTTGGATTAACTTTGGTATCAAAATATTTTTTATCTGCACTCAAGCCTTTCCATAAACTAAAGCACATCAGCAACATCAACATCGCAAAAGGTAATGCTACCAACAAGGTCATTGCCTGCAGGTTTGCCAAACCACCCGATTGCATTAAAACAATCGCGACGACTGACATTAATACACCCCACATCACAGCCTGCCAACGAGGTGCTGCAAGGCTTTTATCGCGTGATGCAATGTTATTTAATACATAAATACCGGAGTCTGCCGAGGTGATAAAGAATAAAGAAATCACCACCAAACTCACTAAACCCGTCACACCAGAAAGCGGTAAATAATCTAAGAACTTAAAGAGCAACGTTTCAGGCGAAGAAATCATTTGTCCTAACGTACCTGCAGCTTCACCATCATTCAACCAAATGGCCGTATTACCAAATACGGTAAACCACAAGATGCCGAACATGCTAGGAATCACCAACACGCCAAAAATAAATTCGCGAATGGTACGTCCTCTCGAGATACGCGCAATAAATAAACCGACAAATGGTGCCCAAGAACACCACCATGCCCAATACAGAATTGTCCAACCGCTAAACCAGCCAGTATGTTCTTGTTCATAAACATAGGTTTTGAAGCTTAATTGGACTAAGTTGCTGAGATAAGTTCCGATATTGTCGCTAAAAGCGGATAATAAATAAAGTGTTGGCCCCGCCACTAAGACGAAAATCAACAAACAGAAAGCTAATGTTAAATTCAGCTCACTTAAGATTTTTACCCCTTTCCCTACACCGGAAATCGCGGAAAATATCGCTAAACTCATTACCACGGCAATTACGACAACTTGCAAGCTGAAGCTATTTTCGCTAATCCAGCCTAATTGATGTAAGCCTGCACCCAATTGTGATGCACCAAAACCTAATGTTGTGATAACACCAAATAAGGTGGCAAGTAACGCCATAATGTCGATAAGATCGCCTAACTTGCCATTAATACGCTCTTTCAATAACGGATAGAAACAAGAACGTAATGCCAAAGGTAATTTGTAACGGAATCCAAAGTAAGCCAATGCCAACGCAATCGTGCCATACACCGCCCAGGCATGAATTCCCCAGTGGAATAAGGTGTGTAACAAGGCTTCTTGTTGCTTATGCTCTGCGCTGCCTGTGGTAATATCAGATAAGTAATGCGTCAATGGTTCTGCTACACCAAAGAACATCAACCCTACCCCCATACCGGCAGCAAATAACATCGCCAACCAAGACAGAAAACTAAATTCAGGCTCTTCTTCATCATTGCCTAATTTGATATTACCTAGGCTACTGACTGATAAAATGACTAAAAAGCCCAAAAATACTGAGAATGCTAATACGTAAAACCAACTAAAGTTGGCAAAAATGCCCGATTTAGCAGCATTTAATAAAGTTTGTGTTTGTTCAGGTGCGATTAAAATCATCGCGACAAGCAACACCACAAAAAATAACGTTGCACCAATCACTAAAGGATTGAACGACGTTTGCTTTTCCATAAATTTAGATAAAGACAACGCTTCCCCCTTAAAAATTAAGTGAATAAAAATAAAATCAGATTAAATAAAATAAGGCTTTAAGCCCTAAATGGTGAGATGGAACCATCGCAAATGATAGCACGGAGAAGTGCGATTTTGAAGGAAACGCTCAGTAGGATTTGAGTGGATTGTTTCCAAAAGTGCATTTATGGTATCAAAAAATACCAATTATTTCAAATTAGGAAAATATTGATGGTATTTAATTTAAGTCGTATTTTTAACTGATATAATGAATTACAAAACTTGCTCAAACAAGACAGTAAAAGAAAACGTTTTATTTAATGTATTGTAGATAAAACAATTTCTTAATGCAGCTTCAGTAAGCTTATCAAACGTCTGATCATCTAAATCAGATGAAATAAAAATTTTAATTTTACAATCGGTTATGTGTGGAGGTTCATCATAACCATGCACACCAAGTAAGGTTAAAGGATTGGCGAGGTTGAGCCAAATTTTTCCTTCCATTTCTACAATATCGGCACGTTGTTGAACAAAATGCGCTTTTACACTACTCAAAATGCCAATGCAGTTAAGTCATCGGAGCAAGGGAAAAACTCTACAAACGTCTAGCAAAAATGGTTGAGCATAACTTTACGGAAGCAGAACAACACCATAGACATAGTTATGCCCATTACAGAGGTTCGTCGAAAGTACACATGCAAGCAAGCAAGCAAGCAAGCAAGCAAGCAAGCAAGCAAGCAAGCAAGCAAGCACAAAATATCAAGAAAATGCCCTTGTGCTATGGGCTTTTTTACGCTTTTTATAATTCAGACTTTATTAATATGAGGTAATGGTAAAAACTCTACGAAACTGACTGCTTGAATGGCAATCTAAAGTGAAATGTAATAGAAAGAGATAAAACGACAAAAAATAAACCCACCTTTACCAGATGGTCTATAAAGTGGGTTTGCCTGAGGTATAAAATCGAGTGTTAAATACGCGCTATTTTCAATATATTTTAGCTTTTATTTTTTAGGTAACGCATCAGTTGAAGCATTAAATTTCACATTTGATGAAGTATAACCCTCAAAGTGCGGATGTTTTTTCATAAATTTAATGAAACTTTCCGCATCAGGCAAGTATGTATCAACGCCTTCATATTTTGGATCGTTAAATAATTTACCAAACGTTTTATAACCATCTTTACCGCTAGCTACATAAGCATTGGTACCAACGAGATAACGTTTATTATCATCAATTGGTTCCCATTGTTGGGTTTGTTTATTCAATACTTCCACGCTGACTAAACGTTTACCTTCCGCATTTGGTGTTTCATTAGCTTCGTAACGAATACCTGCGCCATAAGGGAATGCCCCTGTAGAGCCATCAACTAAAGCAAATTGCATTGCATCTTCAAGCACTTGTTTCACTAATGAACCTTCCATTTTATAGGTATATAAGGTATTCCCGAAAGGCAAGAAAGTATAAGCATCATTAAAAGTCACATTGCCTGGTAAAATATCTGCGCGTACACCACCCGCATTTTGAATCGTTAAATCCACCGTTTTTAGTTCATTATACATTGTTTCTGCAATAAAACGCGTTGCGATAGAACCTTCTGGATTAGAGCCTGCTTTATTTGGGATACGGTTCGCTGAACCACCCGGCATTGCAGAACCAGTGATGACACCAACAATTTCTTGCGCTAAACGATCTTTTTCACTTTTATATTTTGAAATAAGCATGTCTGTTTTTGCATCATGATCATCAAGTGAAATACTCTTCATTGATTTTAAAGTATCAAGCGCTTTTTTACGTTCATCGCCTGTTAATTCAGTCCATTTACCTTCCGCATTTTTCACTTGAAGTTTATGAGAACTCATTAACACATGAGGAATTTTACGAGTAATAGACGCAATACCTTCAGGGCTGAATTTAACACCTAAGTCACCCACCACAGCAGAATAAGCCCAACCTTCCATTACAAATACAGGTTCACCATTCGGATTTTTAAATTCAAGTGGATATTCATAGATTACTGGCAATTTTAAACCACGTAATTCATCATTTCCGTATAAATAATGTGAATCGCCAGTAACGATCACATCAATATCATTTACTTTTTGAGCGATTTCGATATTTTTTTCACTTCCTGCATGTGAAAGTAAGATGATTTTATTAATACCTTGTTGTTTTAGCGCATTTGCCATAATTTGCGCAGTAGCAATTTCATCATAGAACTTCACATCTTTACCTGGTGAAGAGGAATTAACCGTTTTATTCACGGTATCTAAACCGATAATAGCAATTTTTTCTCCATCCACAGTGAAAATATCGTAAGGTTTCCATTTGTTATATAAAATTGAATTTTTATCAGGAATAACATTGGCTGAAAGTACTGGGATTTTTAATGGCTCGAGTAGTTTTAATAAACCTTCATTACCCGCATCAAATTCATGGTTACCCAAAGTAAAATAATGGAAATTACCAGCATTCATGACAGCCGCATCAGCAGAACCACCAAAAAGGGTGAAATACAGCGTACCGGTAATCGCATCACCTGCATGTAGCACTAATGGATTTTTATACTTTTTACGTAACTCATAAAGTTTCCCATTCACAGCAGAAAAACCACCAATATCAACCTTTGTTTGTTGACCATTTAAATTAATTCTCGCTTCGTGCGGTTCCAAGTAAGAATGGTGGTCGTTAATATGTAAGATACTTAACTCCACAGCTTTATGTGCTTGCGGCGCTTCTTTAGCAAAGGCTGCACCTGAGCAAAGCATTGCTAACGCACTAACTGCAAAGGTAACTGATTTTTTAGATAAAAACATAATGGCTCCTTGTGAGTAAACGGATTAATTTAAGCCTTCAAGCATTGCTTGGAAAGTCTTATAACGAATAGCATAGTTATTGTGTTGAAGATTTTCACGTGCTTGATCTAAATACGAAAAATCATCAACCTCCACCCCTTTAAATTGGCGAGCAAACATCATATTGGCTAGAGCGAGGCGGGGCTTAATTTCAGAAGAAGGGGTTATCAAACTCACTCGATTCTCAGTAATAGAAAAAGTTGTTTGATTAGGAAAATCTTGACGCATCTGTTCAATAATTTTTTGAAATATGCCTTTAGCATCCAAAGACAATAATATAATTTGATCTGGTTTGGCTCCCCGTTCTATTAAAGCCTGAACAAATTGCTCCGAATTATCTGTTTGACGAATATAAATTTTTGCCTGCTCATTCGCTAAAAAAGACACCAGTAAGTTTTTCTTCATTTCCTGAATTAAATTAGCATCGCCAGTATTTATCGGTTCAAAGTATAAATAATCAAGAAATTTAGGGGTGAGATTTTTATCTGTTTTAAAAATGCGAGTGAGGATTTTTTCGCTTATTTGGATCTGATTATCAAGAAATTGGGGAGGTAAAGAAAAAAGTGCGGTGAGTTTTTTCTGTAAAATCGAAACTTGTTGCTTTTCTTGTTTGGCTAAAGCGATTGAAAATTGTTGTTTTAAAGCCTCAGCGGACTCAGTAGATATTGATTGGTGAGAAGACGAAGGAGGACTCGCTATCACAGATTGTTGAATGCCAATACATGACGCTAATCCAAGTAACACAGAATGAAAACTGATTTTCATAATAAACCTCATTTAACTGATATTTTATCAATATAAAATACCGCTTAACGCGTAAACTTGACCTAAAACTATTTGAGAGTTTCTTAGATTATACGTAAAACAAAATTGCATGTGAATGATAATGTTTACTTTTTCAAGAGAATATAACGTACTTATTAGAATGCTCATCCAAAACTTGGAATTTTGCTCAAAAAGTATAAAATTCGCAGGCTTTTTGTCTATATATACAGAGAAAAAAGTAAGCTATATTCTTAAATCACT
>CABSZQ010000023.1 GCA_902482195.1 uncultured Haemophilus sp. | reverse complement strand
GCCATTAAAGGTGACATCTAACGGTGTAGGATTGATCAAAATTGCACGATTTTCATCAATATCTAATTCAATCTGCGCATGAATGCGACCGCACTTTTCACCAATCAAGCCGACAATTTGCCAATCCAATACTTGGAAAGTGACTTTTGAAAACACCGCATATTTTTTTAAATGATCGAGTGGAGCCAATAAAGTTTTCGGCATTAAAATCAAAAACTGCTCTGCTGAAAGCTTAATTAAGCGGAATAAGGAATTCATTTTGCCTTTAGGATCGCAATGCGCTGTAAGCGTTGAAGCGCCAGCTGCTAAATGCACCACATCACAAGTTAATTGGCCTTGCAGATATTTCTCCGCATCCAAGCCCGCCACTTCCACCAAATCATATTGGTTTAATGAAATAAATGTTGCCATGATTTTTCCTATTCAAGGTTTTGAATTTGCTCACGCATTTGTTCGATTAATACTTTTAATTCCACAGCAGAAGCGGTGATATCAGCATTAATGGATTTCGATGCCAACGTGTTAGATTCGCGATTAAGCTCTTGCATCATAAAATCCAGTTTACGGCCCACTGCCCCACCTTTTTTCAGGATGTTGTTGGTTTCTTTCACGTGCATTTGCAAACGATCTAATTCTTCCGCCACATCCACACGTTGCGCCAATAAAATCATTTCTTGTTCGACACGTTGAGGATCAAGTTGAATCTTCGCTTCTTCAAAACGTTGCAATAAACGCTCACGCTGCCATTGTAAAACCGCCGGCATTTGTGACCGCACTTTTTCGGCTTCCACGGTAATACCATCAAGACGTTGTTGAATAATGGCTTGCAATTTTTCGCCTTCACGTCCACGCATTGCAATAAATTCCACCAACAATTCATCAAAAGCTGTCAACAAATCTTGACTGATCGCATCTAAATCTTGCTCAGCCGCTTCCACCACGCCAGGATAACGCAATACGTCCGCTAAATTGATTTCGCCCTCACCTGCTTGTGACTTAATCCATTGTAAAGATTGAATCACTTGATTCGCTAATTCTTTATTTAAATTGAGCTCAGCCGCTGCTTGTTTTTTGCTATCAATACGCAATGAACATTCAATTTTACCGCGAGTGAGATTTTGACGAAGTTTCTCACGCAAAGCATTTTCCAAGCCTCTAAATTGCTCTGGCAAGCGGAAAAAGTTTTCCAAATAACGTTGGTTAACCGAACGAATTTCCCAAACTGCATCGCCCCAAGCTTTCTTGATTTCAAGGCGTGCAAAAGCTGTCATACTATAAATCATAAGCGCTCTCCTACTATTGTCTCTCGTCTTAATTGATTTGCCGGCTATTTTATCGGGAAAGTGCGGTCATTTCTACCGTACATTTTGTAGAAGAATTTTGTCTTCCCTACTTTACACAGTGTAAAGATTAAAATACAATTATCGTAAATTTATTATTACAACCAAAGGATAGTAAAATGAACAAGACTGTGGGAAGTACCTTGCTTGTTGCAGGAACCATGATTGGTGCAGGGATGTTGGCAATGCCGCTCACCTCAGCAGGGATTGGCTTAACGGCGACGGTTTTCTTATTAATTGGCTTGTGGTCAGTGCTCACTTTCACTGCACTTTTATTCGTGGAACTGTATCAAACCGCTGACAGTGATGCAGGGATCGGCACACTTGCTGCACAATATTTTGGTAAAGCGGGGCGAATTATTTCCACTGCTGTTTTAATTGTCTTTTTATATGCCTTAATTGCTGCTTATGTAAGTGGTGGTGGTTCCTTATTAATGGATTTACTCCCAGCCATGGGCGATAAAGACACCATGAACAAAATCGCGGTGCTTGTATTCACCATTTTCTTCGGCAGTTTTATTGTGATTGGTACGCACAGTGTGGATAAAATCAATCGCGTGTTATTCTTTGTGATGATTGCTGCTTTTATCTTAGTGCTCGCATTAATGCTACCAAACATCAAATTTGATAACTTAATGGCGATGCCAATTGATAACGCTTTAATTATTTCTGCAAGCCCTGTATTTTTCACGGCATTTGGTTTCCATGGTTCCATTCCAAGTTTAAATAAATACTTAGGCGGTAATGTAAAATCCTTACGCATTGCAATTTTAGTGGGTTCTGGCATCACGTTATTTGCTTACTTTTTATGGCAGCTTTCTACGCACGGCTTACTCAGCCAAAATGAGTTTTTACAAATTTTACGTGAAGACGCCACGTTAAATGGTTTGGTGAAAGCAACCTTAGAAATCACCCAAAGCCCAATTATTGCGAATGCAGTAAAAATCTTCTCCACTTTGGCTTTAGTAACCTCATTCTTAGGCGTGGCATTAGGCTTATTAGAATGTATCGAAGACTTGCTCAAACAATCTTTTAATATTCATGCAGGGCGTATTTCATTAGGTTTAATGACCTTTATTCCCCCAGTGCTTTTCTCCCTTTTCTATCCGGAAGGTTTTATTCTCGCTCTGGGTTATGCTGGTCAAATGTTCGCGTTCTACGCAGTGGTTTTACCGGTAGCATTAGTTTGGAAAGCACGTGCGATTCATCCTAACTTGCCATACAGAGTGTGGGGCGGTAAAGCATTGTTAGTACTTGTATTGGTGCTTGGGGTGATTATTACTTCAATTCCTTTTGCCATCCGAGCGGGTTATTTACCTTTTGTTGTCGGTTAAAATGAGCGAAAAAAAGACCGCACTTTTAAGGTGCGGTCTCTTTTATTTGTTTTCATATACATGTGCCACTAACTGACCATTCAAGTATTCGCCAATATACACTTGCTCAATCGTTATGTTCTGTTTTTCTAACTCAGCTTTAACCCATTCTTCATCACGATCAATAATGTCTAAAACATCATCATCTAATTGTCCATCAACAATTAATGGATAACGTAAGTTATCATCGCCGTATTGAATAATCGAGAGTTGCCCATTTTGTTCGAATACCGCACGTTTAACCGTTTTGATTTCATAAATACCGGCAGCACGTAACTTAAACATGAGGTCATTAGCAGTAATACTGTGTTTCATACATTCAGCGGTTTTAACCTTACCGTTTGAAATCACCCAAACAGGTTTACCATCAATCAAAGATTTAACTAATTTGTTATGATTTTTGATAAAACGGAGGGTAAAAACCAATAATGTCCAAAGCACGAGCACGAGAGAGAACTGGAATACCCCAATACTATCGCTATAAATCACACCACCAATAATGCCACCTAGCACATAGTTTTGTACCTGATCCATCGCGGAAGTCGGTGCAAGGTTACCTTTTCCCATTAAGTTAATTTGGAGTACCAGTCCAATAATACCCATGGCCAATTTCAAGCCTAATAATGTGTAGCCATCCATTATTTATCCTCCTTATCAATCACAGTAACATTAGGGTTTACTAAGTTAATTGGGGATAAGGTATACGCTGAAAAATCATTATTAAAATGGACTTCGAAATACTGATCCCGAATATTTAAAATCATGCCGTTCATTAATGTACGGCTATTGGTACGAATATCTTCTTTCTGTAAATTTTGACTATCTTTCACCGAATTTAAAAATGTCACCACGCTAGAGATATCAGCTGCATAGACTTCATTTTGCTCATATTGCTTATATTGCACACCGAGCAAGAAAATAATTAATAAAAGAAAGATAATACTGAGATCGCGATATTTGGTTTGTAACCGATGACGTAAATATAAGCTTGTCACCACAAGCAATGCACCTAACGAGACAAAAATGGCGATATATTTAAAATAACCTTCAAAAGACATCGCATTTTCTAAAAAAGCAAAAGAGAAAAAAGACATTTTGCATTCCTAATTTTGAAGAGAAAAACAGACTGCCAATGTAGCACAACGAAAACTGACTAGCTATTTTTATCACAGAAATTAAATTCGTTTTTCCGAAAAATCCCTTTTATAATGACCGCACTTTTGAAACAAAAAGAGAAAAATATGAAAGCAATTCAGCCTGAAGATCAGGGATATTGGCTGTTCACCAAAGGATCGACACTTTATTGGCAGGAAAATGATCTGCCTTTTGGAACAGCAAAGGAACTCGGCCTCACGACGCAAAAAGCGATGTTGCTCGGGAAATGGAAATCACAACCTTTATGGCTTGTGGCAGAAAATGATCAAGATGAACGAGAATACCTTTCCTTACGGAGTTTGTTGTCATTACCGACTGAAGATTTTCATTTATTAAGCCGAGGTGTGGAAATCAATCATTTTTTGAAAACTCACCAATTCTGCGGAAAATGCGGTCAAAAAGCGGAACAAACTCACGATGAGCTTGCGGTTCAATGCACAAGTTGCGGTTATCGTATTTATCCGGTTATTTGCCCTTCGATTATTGTCGCTGTTCGTCGTGGTACAGAGATTTTATTAGCCAACCATAAACGCCATTACACGCCTGGCAAAGCAGGTATTTACACCACGCTAGCCGGTTTTGTGGAAGTGGGTGAAACCTTTGAAGATGCCGTTCGTCGCGAAGTCTTTGAAGAAACTGGCATTCGCATTAAAAATATTCGCTATTTCGGTAGTCAACCTTGGGCATTCCCGAATTCACAAATGGTGGGCTTTTTAGCCGATTACGACAGTGGAGAAATTCAACTGCAAGAAACAGAACTGCATGATGCACAATGGTTTTCTAGCGCTGCCCCCTTGCCAGAATTACCGCCAACAGGTACTATCGCACTCAAATTAATTAATGCTACGCTTGAGCTTTGCAAAGCGGAACAAAATAAATAAAGGAAAGCCCATGTCTGAATTAAAAAATGATCGTTATTTAAAAGCCTTATTACGTGAACCAGTGGATATGACACCCGTATGGATGATGCGCCAAGCGGGACGCTATTTGCCTGAATATAAAGCAACACGCGCAGAAGCGGGCGATTTTATGTCTCTTTGCCGCAATGCGGATTTAGCTTGTGAAGTCACCTTACAGCCACTTCGTCGCTATGCTTTAGATGCGGCTATTTTATTTTCAGATATTCTGACTATTCCTGATGCGATGGGCTTAGGATTAAGTTTTGGTGCAGGTGAAGGCCCGAAATTTGCTCATCCAATTGAAAACAAAAGTGCGGTCGAAAATTTACCGATTCCTGACCCTGAAGGCGAACTTCAATATGTGATGAATGCTGTTCGCACAATTCGTCGCGAACTAAAAGGCGAAGTGCCACTGATTGGTTTCTCTGGTAGCCCGTGGACACTGGCAACGTATATGGTTGAAGGTGGTAGCAGCAAAACCTTCAATAAAATCAAAAAAATGATGTATGCCGAACCGCAAACTTTGCATCTTTTATTAGATAAAGTAGCGGATTCCGTGATTTTATACTTAAACGCGCAAATCAAAGCAGGTGCACAAGCGGTCATGGTATTTGATACTTGGGGCGGTGTGTTAGGTCATCGTGAATATTTAGACTTCTCTCTGCAATATATGCACAAAATCGTCGATGGTTTAATTCGTGAACACGATGGCCGTAAAGTACCGGTGACTTTATTTACTAAAGGCGGCGGGTTATGGTTAGAAGCCATGGCAAATACAGGATGTGATGCGCTCGGATTAGACTGGACCGTTAATTTGGCTGATGCGAAAGCACAAGTAGGCCATAAAGTGGCACTACAAGGCAATATGGATCCAAGCGTGTTATATGCCCCGGCAGAACGTATTGAGCAAGAAGTGCGGTCAATTTTAGCTGATTTTGGCCAAGGTAGCGGACACGTGTTTAATTTAGGTCATGGTATTCACCAAGATGTGCCGGAAAGTGCGCCAAAAATCTTCGTGGATGCGATTCATGAGTTCTCTAAAGCCTATCATAAATAAGCGAGAAAAAAATGCGAAATCCGATTCACAAGCGTCTCGAAAATCTCGAAAGCTGGCAACATCTGACCTTTATGGCTTGCTTATGCGAGCGTATGGCACCTAACTTTGCCCTATTCTGCCAAATGACGGAACAAAAGCCTGCAGACAAAACCTATCACAACATTTTAAACTTAGTGTGGGAATTTCTAACGGTTAAAGAGGCAAAGATTAATTTCGAGAACCAATTAGAGAAACTTGAAGAAATTATTCCTGATGTGAATGATTATGACTTCTTTGGTGTGGTACCTGCTCTCGATGCTTGTGAAGCGCTAGGTGAATTGTTGCATGCGATTATCGCGGGCGAGACACTTGAAAAAGCAATTCAAATCAGCCAAATTTCATTAGGCACGGTTTGTTCTTTGTTAGAAACACAAGAAGATCGAGATCTTTCTGAAACTGAACTGAAAAGCCGTGAAGAAATTGAAGAAGAACTAGACCTTCAATGGCAAATCTATCGTTTACTCAAAGACTGTGAAAAACGCGATGTAGACTTGATTTTATCCCTCCGAAACGAGATAAAGCAGGAGGGAATCTCCAATATTGGTATAAAAATTGAGCAATAACGTGAGATTTGTCACAATTTTTGCAAATCGGGCTTTTATTTCCCCCCAAGTTCGATTAGACTTGCCCAAGCCGTAGCAGTTAAAAGCTACGCTTATTTAAATAGAGTCAATTTTAATTTAACAGAAGGTACAAATTTATGAACAAAACAGATTTAATCGATGCAATTGCAAGTGCAGCTGAATTAAACAAAAAACAAGCTAAAGCTGCATTAGAAGCGACTTTAGCAGCTATCACTGGTAGCCTTAAAAAAGGTGAACCTGTTCAATTAATCGGTTTCGGTACATTCAAAGTAAACAAACGTGCTGCACGTACTGGCCGTAACCCACAAACTGGTGCTGAAATCAAAATCGCAGCATCTAAAGTTCCAGCATTCGTATCTGGTAAAGCATTAAAAGACGCAATCAAATAATTGGTCTTAAAACGAATTTTAATTGAACCCTGCTTTGTCAGGGTTTTTTGTTGCCTAAATTTTAACTTTACAATCATCATTTTGCCGATATAATTCCGAACCGAAACTTATTACGGGATATAAATAATGAAACGAAACATTCAACACCGAAATACCCAACAACGCAGACATGCCATCATGCAACTTCTGCAAGAACAAGGTGAAGTCAGTGTTGAACAACTCGTACAGTTATTTGACACCTCTGAAGTGACGATTCGAAAAGATCTCACTGCATTGGAAAGTAATGGTTTCCTTCTTCGAAAATATGGTGGCGCCATTTTAATGCCACAAGAAATCATCGAAGAAGAACAAGATGATGAACTTTCGCAACGAAAGTTAGTCTTAGCAAAGGCAGCTGCAGAACGTATTCGTGATCACAATCGAATTATTGTGGATAGTGGCAGCACAACCGCCGCATTGATTAAACAGCTTAATCGCAAGCAAGGCTTGGTTGTGATGACGAATTCGCTTTCGGTGGCCACAGCATTACGTTCACTCGAAAATGAACCGACACTCTTAATGACGGGAGGCACTTGGGACACGCGTTCTGAATCCTTCCAAGGCAATATTGCCGAACAAGTGCTACGTTCTTATGACTTTGACCAATTATTTATTGGTGCCGATGGCATTGATTTAGAACGTGGTACAACAACATTTAATGAGTTGGTTCGCTTAAGCCAAGTGATGGCTGAAGTATCTCGTGAAGTGATTGTAATGGTGGAATCACAAAAAATTGGCAGAAAAATGCCAAATGTGGAATTAACCTGGCAGCAAATTGATGTGCTGATTACCGATAACAAATTATCTCAGGCTGACAAAGAAGCCATAATGGCGCAAGGCGTAGAAGTAATTTGTGTGGATGTGGCATAAAATGCGGTCAGAAAAACAAGACTTTTAATTTTATTAAATAAGGAAAAACTATGTGTGGTATTGTGGTGCGGTAGCACAACGTGATGTAGCAGAAATTTTAATTAATGGTTTACACCGCTTAGAGTATCGTGGTTATGATTCTGCAGGTGTGGCTGTTGTGGATCCAAACCATGAATTACACCGCGTGCGCTGCTTGGGTAAAGTAAAAGCCCTTGATGAAGCTGCTGCTGTAAAACCATTAATCGGTGGTACAGGGATCGCTCACACCCGTTGGGCAACTCATGGTGAACCGTCTGAAGCTAATGCTCACCCGCATACTTCGGGCAACTTTGCTGTCGTCCATAACGGTATCATCGAAAATCACGAAGAATTACGTGAATTACTTAAATCACGTGGCTATGTGTTTAATTCTCAAACTGATACCGAAGTAATTGCTCACCTTGTTAATTGGGAAATGCGTACAGCCTCAAATCTTCTTGAAGCTGTCCAAAAAACCGTAAAACAACTTACTGGTGCATACGGTATGGTTGTACTAGATCGTGAGCATCCAGAACATTTAGTGGCAGCGCGTTCAGGTAGCCCATTAGTAATTGGTTTAGGAATTGGTGAAAACTTCCTGGCATCTGACCAACTTGCGCTATTAAGCGTAACTCGTCGTTTCATCTATTTAGAGGAAGGCGATATCGCAGAAATCACACGTCGTACCGTGGATATTTACGATGCGAATGGTCAAAAAGTAGAACGTGAAGTACACGAGTCTAACCTTGAAAATGACGCTGCAGAAAAAGGCAAATTCCGCCATTTCATGCAAAAAGAAATCTATGAGCAACCAAATGCATTAATCAACACAATGGAAGGACGTATCCTTCACAACAACGTGATTGTGGATGCTATTGGTAATGGCGCAGCTGAAATTTTAGAAAAAGTTGAACACATTCAAATCGTGGCTTGTGGTACCTCATATAATGCAGGGATGACCGCTCGTTACTGGTTTGAAGCACTAGCTGGCGTGAGCTGTGATGTCGAAATCGCGTCTGAATTCCGCTATCGCAAATTTGTCACTCGCCCAAATAGCTTATTAGTAACCATCTCTCAATCAGGTGAAACGGCAGATACCCTTGCCGCACTTCGTCTTGCAAAAGAAAAAGGTTACATGGCAGCCTTAACGATCTGTAACGTATCAAGTTCATCTTTAGTGCGTGAATCCGATCTTGCCTTCATGACTCGTGCAGGCGTTGAAGTCGGTGTGGCATCAACAAAAGCCTTTACCACTCAGTTGGCCGCATTATTAATGTTAGTCACTGCAATTGGTAAAGTAAAAGGCAATATCTCAAACGAACAAGAAGTGGAAATTGTAAAAGCGTTACAATCACTTCCGGCTGAAGTTGAAAAAGCCCTTGCATTTGATAAAGATATCGAAGCATTAGCAGAAGACTTCGCAGAGAAAAACCATGCACTATTCTTAGGTCGTGGTGAGTTTTACCCTATCGCAATGGAAGCTTCATTGAAATTAAAAGAAATTTCTTATATTCATGCTGAAGCTTATGCGGCAGGTGAATTAAAACACGGTCCATTAGCCTTAATCGATGCAGATATGCCGGTTATCGTGGTCGCACCAAACAATGAATTACTTGAAAAAGTGAAATCAAACATTGAAGAGGTACGTGCGCGTGGTGGTCAGCTTTATGTGTTCGCTGATAAAGAAGCAGGCTTCACACCAAGCGAAGGTATGAAAATTATCACTATGCCAAAAGTGAATGAAATTATTGCGCCAATTTTCTACACCGTTCCTATGCAATTATTGTCATACCATGTGGCATTAATTAAAGGAACCGACGTGGATCAACCTCGTAACTTAGCGAAATCGGTAACCGTAGAATAAAGTGCGGTTGAAAATTAGCACGTTTTAATACAAAAAAGCACAGGTTTAATCCTGTGCTTTTTGTTTAAATAAACCGATAACCGTTCTCTGTTACTTCCAGAATTGAGGCATAATCCTTTCGCCAATCGCCTAACACAATTCGCGTGTACCCTTTTTCCTGATGGATGGCTTCTCGATGCGTATGACCGTGAATTAATCGATTTACGCCAAATTCTTTTACAGTTTGTGCCGTAAACGCTAAATTCACATCCATTATATCCAGTGACTTATATTGCTTATCTTGTTTACTCTTCGCGCGAATTTTCTCTGCAATTTTTAACCGCACTTTTAATGGCAAGCATAAAAACAATCTTTGTCGCCATTTTTGATGCACCTTTCGGCGAAATTGTTGATATTTCACATCATCAATACATAAGGTATCACCATGACAAATTAAGGTTTTCACACCATAAAGATCAACACAATGATAGTCAGGCAATAACGTTAAACCACAATCTTGTGCAAATTTTTTCCCTACCAAGAAATCTCGATTACCATGAATGAAATAGCAAGCTATACCCTTTTCTGTCAGTTTTTTTATCAACTGTTTTACTTGTGAGATTAAAGGTGAAGTTTCATCGTCACCAAT
>CABSZQ010000022.1 GCA_902482195.1 uncultured Haemophilus sp. | reverse complement strand
AGATAATATTCCGAAAAGTGGCACAGCTCGTTATCTTGGCCTGAGTAGCTACCATGTGAATAATGATACACTACTTGAAGGTGCTCTTGATCCTGTTGATGGCGCTCCTCCAAGATTTGGTATTGTGGGTGTTGATATGACGGCAAATTTTGAAGATAAAACGGTTGCTGGCCACCTAGTTCATACCAGTGCAGCGAAGAATAATAATGTACTAGCTGAATTAGAGGGAACTATCTCTGGAAACCAATTCAGTGGTACAAAAAATGATACAAAACTGCAAGGCGCATTCTTTGGTGAAAATGCTAATGAAATGGGTGGTGTTTATATCAATCAGAGAGAAGGTTTTAGTGGCGCATTTAGTGCGAGACATCAATGGTAGTTAAGCGTCGTTAATCATGTTTTAATAGATGTTAAGAAAAAAGAGCGGTCAAAATTGACCGCTCTTTTTATCTCTCAGCGAGATTATTTATTTAATTTCGCTTTGTAAGTTGGGTTCATTAAGTTTTCTACAGAAAGGATGTCATCCAATTGTTCTGCGGTTAATAAACCTTTTTCTAATACGACTTCACGTACGCCTTTACCGGTTTGAGCACAGATTTTACCCACTAAGTCGCCATTATGGTGACCGATAAATGGATTCAAGTAAGTCACGATACCGATTGAGTTAAATACGTAGTTTTCACAAATTTCTTTGTTTACAGTAATACCGTCTACACATTTATCGCGTAAGTTCACGCAAGCATTAGTTAAGATGTCGATAGATTCAAACATTGCTTGCCCAATCACTGGTTCCATTACGTTTAATTGTAATTGACCCGCTTCAGATGCGAAAGTAACAGTAGTATCGTTACCAATTACTTTAAAGCAAACTTGGTTTACCACTTCTGGAATAACTGGGTTTACTTTTGCAGGCATGATAGAAGAACCTGCTTGTAATTCAGGTAAGTTAATTTCTTTAATACCTGCACGTGGACCAGAAGAGAGTAAACGTAAGTCGTTACATACTTTAGAGAGTTTTACAGCGGTACGTTTTAATGCGCCATGAACCATGACATAAGCACCACAGTCAGATGTTGCTTCGATTAGGTTTTCAGCTGGTACACAAGGTAATCCGGTTACTTCAGAAAGGTGTTTTACCACTAATTCTGTATAACCTTTTGGTGTATTTAAACCAGTACCGATTGCCGTTGCACCAAGGTTTACTTCAAGGAGTAACTCAGCCGTACGTTTTAAGTTACGTACTTCTTCTTCAAGTAATACGGCAAAGGCTTTAAACTCTTGACCAACGGTCATAGGTACCGCATCTTGTAATTGGGTACGACCCATTTTTAAAATTTTAGCAAATTCTTTTGCTTTATTATCGAAACCATCATGTAAGTATTGGATTTTGTCGATAAGTTTTAAAATGCTGTTATATACCGCAATACGGAAACCGGTAGGATATGCATCGTTGGTAGATTGGCTAGCGTTCACGTGGTCCATTGGGTTAATAACATCATATTCACCTTTTTTATGACCAATTTTTTCAAGCGCGAGGTTAGCAACTACTTCGTTGGTATTCATATTGACAGAAGTACCCGCACCACCTTGATATACATCAGATGGGAATTGATCTAAGCATTTCCCCGTGGTAAGAATTTCATCACAAGCTGCTACAATCGCTTTTGCAATATCATTTGGAATAGCACCTAATTCACCATTCGCTAGGGCAGTTGCTTTTTTAACCATTACCATGCCGCGAACAAATTCCGGTACATCAGAAATGGTTACATTAGAAATATTGAAGTTTTCAACCGCTCTTAAGGTATGGATACCCCAGTATGCATCAGCTGGCACATCACGTTCACCTAATAAATCCACTTCTTTTCTGTATTGAGTCATTTTAATCACCTTTTTTGGTTGTTAATTAATTTGAGGTAATTATAGGAATTTACATTGAAAATAAATTTGACTTGGATCACATTTCAAATAAGACGTATAAGAGATATTTTCATTTCTCGCATAAATTTTTTTAGGGTAAGAATTTTTTTATTTATCCCCTTGAAACCGAAAAAGTTATCCCCACATTTAAAACACTTTATTTTAATAAGAAGGAAATTAATCATGAATATTCGTCCTTTACACGATCGTGTAATCATTAAACGTGAAGAAGTAGAAACTCGTTCAGCTGGCGGTATCGTATTAACCGGCTCAGCAGCGACTAAATCAACCCGCGCGAAAGTATTGGCAGTGGGTAAAGGTCGTATTTTGGAAAATGGTACCGTTCAACCTTTAGATGTAAAAGTTGGTGATACGGTCATTTTCAATGATGGTTATGGCGTGAAAAGTGAAAAAATCGATGGTGAAGAAGTGTTAATCATTTCTGAAAACGATATTTTGGCGATTGTGGAATAATTTAATTAAGGAAAAAAGAAAATGGCAGCAAAAGACGTAAAATTTGGTAACGATGCACGCGTAAAAATGCTTAAAGGCGTGAATGTATTAGCAGATGCAGTAAAAGTGACCCTTGGCCCTAAAGGTCGTAATGTCATTTTAGATAAATCATTTGGCGCACCAACTATCACTAAAGATGGTGTGTCTGTCGCACGTGAAATTGAATTAGAAGATAAATTTGAAAACATGGGTGCACAAATGGTGAAAGAGGTTGCCTCTAAAGCCAATGATGCAGCAGGTGACGGTACAACGACCGCGACAGTTCTTGCTCAAGCTATTGTAAATGAAGGCTTAAAAGCTGTGGCTGCAGGTATGAACCCAATGGATTTAAAACGTGGTATCGATAAAGCGGTAAGTGCGGTTGTTTCTGAGCTTAAAAATTTATCTAAACCTTGCGAAACTTCTAAAGAAATTGAGCAAGTAGGAACAATTTCTGCTAACTCTGACAGCATTGTGGGTCAATTAATTGCTCAAGCAATGGAAAAAGTGGGTAAAGAAGGCGTGATTACCGTAGAAGATGGTACAGGTCTTGACGATGAATTAGCGGTTGTGGAAGGGATGCAATTCGATCGTGGTTACTTATCACCTTATTTCATCAACAAACCAGAAACGGCAACGGTTGAATTAGATAATCCATACATTCTTTTAGTCGATAAAAAAGTATCAAACATTCGTGAATTACTTCCAGTATTAGAAGGTGTTGCAAAAGCGGGTAAACCATTATTAATTATCGCTGAAGATATCGAAGGTGAAGCACTTGCAACCTTAGTGGTGAACACCATGCGCGGTATCGTAAAAGTTGCTGCGGTAAAAGCACCTGGTTTTGGTGATCGTCGTAAAGCAATGTTACAAGATATTGCGATCTTAACTGCAGGTACTGTGATTTCTGAAGAAATCGGTATGGAACTTGAAAAAGCGACATTAGAAGATTTAGGTCAAGCAAAACGTGTTGTCATCAACAAAGACAATACCACGATTATCGATGGTGTGGGTGATGAAGCACAAATCAAAGGTCGCGTAGCGCAAATTCGTCAGCAAATCGAAGAATCAACGTCTGATTATGATAAAGAAAAACTTCAAGAACGCGTGGCTAAACTTGCCGGCGGTGTGGCTGTCATCAAAGTTGGTGCAGCAACTGAAGTTGAAATGAAAGAGAAAAAAGATCGTGTGGATGATGCATTACACGCAACTCGTGCCGCGGTTGAAGAAGGTATTGTTGCCGGTGGTGGTGTCGCATTAGTTCGCGCAGCAACTAAAGTCGCGACAACCTTAAAAGGTGATAACGAAGAACAAGATGTCGGTATCAAACTTGCATTACGTGCAATGGAAGCGCCACTTCGTCAAATCGTCACTAACGCAGGTGAAGAAGCATCTGTTGTAGCAAGTGCGGTTAAAAATGGCGAAGGAAACTTTGGTTATAACGCAGGTACCGAACAGTACGGTGATATGATCGAAATGGGTATTTTAGATCCAACTAAAGTCACTCGTTCTGCGTTACAATTCGCGGCTTCTGTAGCGGGCTTAATGATCACCACAGAATGTATGGTTACCGATCTTCCAAAAGATGATAAAGCCGATTTAGGTGCTGCCGGAATGGGCGGTATGGGAGGCATGGGCGGAATGATGTAATTCCCCTTTGCGAAAGAAAGTGCGATCGTTTTTCTTTATAGAAATGCGATCGCATTTTTATTTGTGTGGTGCTACACTTTACTTGTTTTCGATGATTTTATAGGTATAACAATGACAATTTCCCAAACTGAACTTAATCAACAACTCAAATCTGCCGGTATTGGTATTAATGCAACTGAATTACATGGTTTTTTGAGCGGCTTAATTTGTGGTGGACTGAAAGATCAAAGCTGGTTACCACTTTTATATCAATTCAGTAACGATAACCACGCCTATCCAACCGCATTAATTCAGCCAATTACCGAAATCTATGAACAGATAGGTAAAACCTTAGGGGACGTAGAAGGGTTTGATTTTGAATTGGGCTTAACAGAAGATGAGAGCGTGTTTGCCCGTGCAGACAGTTTATCTGACTGGGCAAACCAATTTTTACTGGGCTTAGGTCTTGTTCAAGCAGAGTTGGATAAAGAAAAAGGTGAAATTGGCGAAGCGGTAGATGATTTACAAGATATTTGTCAGCTTGGTTATGAGGAAAATGATGACGAAGAAGAACTTGCTGAAGCCCTAGAAGAAATCATTGAATATGTTCGCACCATTGCAATGCTGTTTTACACCCATTTCAACGATGATGCGCAAGAAATAAAACCGATATTACATTAAAAGGAGCGAAACATGGATCTCGCATATATGGCGGCATTACCGCAAGAGGAATTTACTGAACGTCGTCAAAAAGTGTTCGCACAAATGCAGCCAAATTCTGCCTTGTTGCTATTTTCCGAAATTGAAAAACGTCGTAATAACGACTGCGATTTTCCTTTCCGTCAAGACAGTTACTTCTGGTATTTAACAGGTTTTAATGAGCCAAATGCTGCATTGTTATTGATTAAAACGGAAGATGCAGAAAAGGCGGTTGTATTTCTTCGTCCGCGAGATCCTTTGCTTGAAACGTGGAATGGTCGCCGATTAGGTGTTGAACGCGCACCGCAAAAACTCAATGTCGATGAAGCCTATTCTATCGATGATTTTAAAGCCAAATTTCCAAAATTAACGGAAAAATTGACCGCACTTTATCATGTGGCAGATCGCCATCCTTGGGGGGATAAATTATTAGCCGAAAGTGCAGTGAAATTTTACGCTGTTTTTGATTGGCAGCCGATGTTAAGTGAAATGCGCTTAATCAAATCACCGAATGAAATTCGCTTAATGCAGCAAGCGGGACAGATTACTGCGTTCGGGCATATTAAAGCGATGCAAGTGACTCGTCCAAATCGTTTTGAATATGAAATTGAAAGCGAAATTCTGTATGAATTTAATCGTCATGGTGCTAGATTCCCGTCTTACAATTCCATTATTGCCGGGGGCGATAATGCCTGTATCTTGCACTACACTGAAAATGATCAACCTTTGAAAGATGGCGATCTTGTGTTAATTGATGCAGGTTGTGAATTTGCTATGTATGCAGGCGATATCACACGTACATTCCCTGTAAATGGTAAATTTACTCAGCCACAACGTGAGATTTATGAATTAGTGTTAAAAGCACAAAAACGTGCAATTGAGCTATTAGTGCCAGGTAATTCAATTAAATTGGCGAATGATGAAGTGATTCGCATTAAAACTCAAGGCTTGGTGGATTTAGGCATTCTGAAAGGGAATGTAGATAAGCTGATTGAAGAAAAAGCCTATCGCCAATTTTATATGCATGGTTTAGGTCATTGGCTTGGTTTAGATGTGCACGATGTTGGTCGCTATGACGATGATCGTAGTCGCACGCTTGAAGTGGGAATGATCATTACTGTTGAGCCAGGTATTTATATTTCAGAAGAGGCGGATGTGCCAGCTCAATATAAAGGCATTGGTGTGCGTATTGAAGATAACTTGTTGATGACTGAATATGGCAACAAAGATCTGACAGCGGCGGCTCCAAAAGAAATCGATGACATTGAAAATTTAATGAAAAATTGAGAAGAATTCTCAAAATTGTGATCTAGTGCAAGTTTTTTGTGCAGTTAAGGTGCTAATATACTGTTAGATAAAAAAGGCCGATCAAATCAGTAAGGAGTCGATTATGTACAAACACGTTTTAGTTGCGGTAGATCTTTCTGACGAAAGTGAATTTCTACTCAAAAAAGCCGTGGGAATTGCAAAACGTAATGATGCGCAACTTTCCATTATTCATGTAGATGTAAACTTCTCGGATCTCTATACTGGTTTAATTGATGTCAATATGTCATCAATGCAAGATAGAATTTCGAGCGAGACACAAAAAGCGCTAATTAATTTAGCAGAACATGCTGGTTATCCAGTGAAAGAAAAATTGAGCGGTAGCGGTGATTTAGGTCAAGTTTTGACAGATGCTATTGATCAGTATGATGTAGATCTACTAGTGACAGGTCATCACCAAGATTTTTGGAGTAAATTAATGTCTTCAACACGTCAAGTGATGAATACCATTAAAATTGATATGTTGGTTGTGCCACTTCGCGACGAATAGTGATCAAAAATTATTTTTAGCCCTATTAAAATAACGTAAATTGTAACCGCACTTCTCAATTAATGCAGTAGAGTGCGGTTTTCTTTTTTAAGATCAGTGAAAAAGCCTTTTTCTCTAGGTCAAAATATGCAAGAATAGTGAGCTTTTTTATAAATCGTGATCGAGATAGAGACACAAGGTTTTATCAATGAAAACAACAGCAGAAATTAGACAGTCATTCCTTGATTTTTTCCATAGCAAGGGGCATCAAGTCGTCGCAAGTAGTTCGCTTGTGCCTGAAAATGATCCGACATTGCTTTTTACTAATGCCGGTATGAACCAATTTAAAGACGTGTTCCTTGGTATGGACAAACGTCCTTACTCACGTGCGACAACTGCACAACGTTGTGTGCGCGCAGGTGGTAAGCATAATGATTTAGAAAACGTAGGTTATACAGCTCGTCACCATACTTTCTTTGAAATGCTCGGCAACTTCAGTTTTGGCGACTATTTCAAACATGATGCGATTAATTTTGCCTGGGAGTATTTGACTTCTCCACAATGGCTCGGGTTACCAAAAGAAAAATTATGGGTAACCGTGTATGAAACTGATAATGAAGCTTATGATATTTGGCATAAAGAAGTTGGTGTGCCAGCAGAACGTATTATTCGTATCGGTGATAACAAAGGTGCGCCTTATGCATCAGATAACTTCTGGGCAATGGGTGACACAGGTCCTTGTGGTCCATGTACTGAAATTTTCTACGATCACGGTGATCACATTTGGGGTGGCCCTCCAGGCTCACCAGAAGAAGATGGTGACCGCTATATCGAAATTTGGAACGTGGTATTCATGCAATTTAACCGTCAAGCCGACGGCACAATGGAAAAATTACCACGTCCATCTGTTGATACTGGGATGGGGTTAGAGCGTATTTCTGCTGTATTACAGCACGTAAACTCTAACTATGAGATCGATATTTTCCAAAAATTAATTGCGAAAACAGCTGAAATCGTAGGAACAACAGATTTAACAAACAAATCATTACGTGTAATTGCAGACCACATTCGTTCTTGTGCTTATTTAATTGCAGATGGCGTAATTCCATCAAACGAAGGTCGCGGTTATGTATTACGTCGTATTATCCGTCGTGCAGTACGTCATGGTCACTTGTTAGGTGCTAAAGAAGCGTTCTTCTATAAACTTGTGCCGACTTTAATTGAAGTCATGGCGGAAGCTGGCAAAGAAGTTAAAGAAAAACAAGCGAATGTCGAAAAATTACTTCGTTTGGAAGAAGAACAATTTGCTCGTACATTAGAGCGCGGATTAAGCTTATTAGACGATGCGCTTGCTCAAGTGAAAGATGGTGTGTTGTCAGGTGAAGTCGCCTTTAAACTTTATGATACTTATGGCTTCCCACTTGATTTAACCGCTGACGTATGTCGCGAGCGCGATATTGCAATTGATGAAGCCGGTTTTGAGCGTGAAATGGAAGCCCAACGCTTACGTGCACAATCTGCAAGCCAATTCGGCATGGATTACAACAATGTTATTCGTGTAGAAGGCGAAACGAAATTTGAAGGTTATACTGAATCAGAATCTTTAGCCAAAGTGACCGCACTTTTCCATGATGGTAAATCAGTAGAGAGTATTACTGCAGGCCAAAGTGCCGTGGTGATTTTAGAAAATACTCCATTCTATGCGGAATCAGGTGGTCAAATTGGTGACAGTGGTTATTTAACTTCTCAAGATGTTCAGTTTAATGTAAAAGATACTCAAAAATATGGTCAAGTATTTGGTCATATTGGTGAGTTAGAGCAAGGTACTTTAAAAGTCGGACAAACAGTCAATGCGGTTGTGGATGCAGCAAGACGTCATCAAACGTCACTTAACCATTCTGCAACACACTTATTACACGCCGCATTGCGTCAAGTTTTAGGTCACCATGTAGTGCAAAAAGGATCATTAGTATCCGATACAGCATTACGTTTTGACTTTGCTCATCCGGAAGCGATTACCAAAGCACAGCTTAACGAAATTGAAACGTTGGTAAACCAAAAAGTACGTGAGAATTTTGTGGTTCAAACGGACGTAATGGATATCGAAGCAGCAAAAGCAAAAGGTGCAATGGCGTTATTCGGTGAAAAATATGCTGATGTGGTACGTGTTTTAACAATGGGTGATTTCTCCGTTGAACTTTGTGGTGGCATTCATGCTAAACGTACTGGTGATATCGGTTTATTTAAAATTGTGGCGGAAACTGCAGTTGCAGCAGGTGTTCGTCGTATTGAAGCGGTAACGGGTGAAAATGCAATTAATTGGTTACATAATCAACAACGCATTCTTGCTCAAAGTGCAGATTTATTTAAATCTGACGTTAATACCCTTGTTGAGAAAATTCAGCAACTTCAAGATAAAGCGAAGAAAGCAGAAAAAGAATTACAAGGATTAAAAGAAAAAGCCGCAATGCAAGCGGGGTCCGATTTAGTGAAAAGTGCGGTTAAAATTAATGATGTTTCTGTAATCGTACATCAACTAGACGGAATTGAAACTAAATCGTTACGTGTGATGGTTGATGATTTAAAAAATCAACTTGGTTCAGGCGTAATTGTATTTGCATCTATTTTAGATGATAAAGTCAACCTCGTCGTTGGCGTAACAAGCGATTTAACTACTAAAGTGAAGGCTGGTGAGCTAGTGAATTTAATGGCTCAGCAAGTTGGTGGGAAAGGCGGTGGTCGCCCTGATATGGCAATGGCAGGAGGCTCCCAACCAGAAAATGTGAATCTAGCATTAACTGTCGCACAAAACTGGTTAAGCAATAATCTGTAGTACAAGCAGGTCGGTGGGATGCCGATCTTTACTTGATTGATAGGGATATCTAATAAATGCAAACTAAGGAGATAAAAGATGTTAATCTTAACTCGAAAAGTTGGCGAAAGTGTTCTCATTGGAGACGATATTTCTATCTCGGTTTTGAGTGTACGTGGAAACCAAGTCAAACTCGGTGTGCAAGCGCCTAAAGAAGTATCCGTTCACCGAGAGGAAATTTACCAACGAATTCTGCAGTCAAAAGATGAACATATAGATGGGGCATCTTAGACCGACGAGTTTTATGAATGTTTTACATTCTATTTATAATTTAATTAACGTTTTTCAAAAAATTAAACCCATTGGTTTGCAAGATTTTAAAAATAACGGAAATTTGAGTTATAAAGGTAGAGAAGGAACTTTTCCAACTTAAATCTATCAAAATTTAATAAATAATGACCGCACTTTTAGCATAGAAGTGTGGTCATTCCATATTAAAACAAAAAGGAAAATCAATGAAAGTTATTATTCCCGTAGCGGGTTTAGGCACTCGTATGTTACCAGCAACAAAAGCAATTCCAAAAGAAATGTTAACGCTTGTGGATAAACCACTAATTCAATATGTTGTGAATGAGTGTGTTGCAGCAGGAATTAAAGAAATCGTGTTAGTCACACATTCTTCTAAAAATGCGATTGAAAACCACTTTGATACGTCTTTTGAGTTGGAAACTATGCTTGAGAAGCGTGTTAAACGTCAGCTTCTAGAAGAGGTGCGTTCTATTTGCCCTAAAGATGTAACCATCATGCACGTTCGTCAAGGGAATGCGAAAGGTTTAGGCCATGCTGTGCTATGTGGTCGTCCAGTTGTTGGAAACGAGCCATTTGCAGTGGTTTTACCTGATGTGCTTTTAGCGGATTTTACGGC
>CABSZQ010000021.1 GCA_902482195.1 uncultured Haemophilus sp. | reverse complement strand
CATTTATAGCTTTAATGAATAAATCTCTTTTTAAGTTAAAAACAGATTCCGAGTTGAAAGTAGTTAACGTTATTTCTTTATTTTCATTTTTACTTTTTATGATTAATGTGTATAAGACATTTCTAGCATTGCTAGTTAACTTCTTAAAACGTTTCTCTAATGGCAATTTCCTATTAATAATTGAAAAAATCTTATCATCTACTGTTTTAAGCATAGATCACCTCATTTAGGTTTTTAATGTTGTTTAAGTACCGATTTACATCAGATTCAAAGTAGCCTACGGAGTTAGCTCCTAGGCTAACTTTTTTGGGAAAATTAGGCTTATAATAAGCAGAACTTTTATCCTGCCAAGTGTAGAATGTACTTTTAGATATTCCTAATATCGTTAAAAATTCTTTTACCCTGATTATTCTATCCATGGTAAAACCCCTATATATAAAAAGGGTATTACTCTTTAGTTAGTAATACCCTTATATTATTGCGTTTAAAAAAATGATCTGTAATATCACTTTTGATAAGGCGTATAGCCTCTATTTCATATATTAATAAGAAATCCTTACTGTTGTATGGTCTAACTAAAATCAACTTGAGACCATCCTATACTTCCTCCAGATTGCTTGCAAGCATTTTTTGAACAAATTTTCTGCTTTCCAACATAGGAAACTTATCTTATTCATTCTCATATATAACTAATGTTTTCATTAAGAAAATTTTTAAAAATTTCTGTCTAAAAAATAGTCGAATAATACTATTTTACTTTTTTAGATATTTTCCTATTGTTGTGCTACCATTAACTCACAAGGTAGCATACCAGTGCTTTAATTATTATAGATAATCTATCACTTCATTTTTTAGTAACACCAATAGTAACACTGAACACAAACCCAACAAATAAAGTTATTATAAATCAAAGTCTTATATTGCTAGTTCAAGTGAGATTATCCCACCAAATTTAAAACCTTGAAACTTAAAGTGAGTTTCAAGGTTTTTTCTTTATAACGAATCTACATTTCTTTTAGATAATTCAAGCCTAATCCATTCATTTGTCGCATAATCCAACTTTGTTTTTTACGAACTAACGCACTAGGCTTATTTACTTTATAGATGATAGGGTTTGGTAAAACCGCAGCGAGTAATGCTGCTTCTGATTGCGTTAAATTCTTTGCCGATTTTTTGAAGTAATAACGGCTGGCAGCTTCCACACCAAAGATGCCATTACCAAATTCTGCAATGTTTAAATACACTTCTAAAATCCGTTCCTTGGACCAAAAGATTTCCATCAATGCTGTTGTGGGAACTTCCAATCCTTTACGAAACCAACTTTGTCCATGCCAGAGAACGAGGTTTTTCGCAGTTTGCTGTGAAATCGTTGAAGCACCTCGGGTTCGGCGAGATTTTTCATTAAATTTAAAGGCCTTTTGAATTGCCTCAAAATCAAATCCCCAATGGTGGGGGAATTTTTGATCTTCAGCGGCAATCACCGCAAGCTGCATATTTGGTGAGATTTCATCAAGGCTCACCCAATCGTATTTGATTGAATAGCTGAAATCCAACTGTAATAAGTGCCCGATTTTTTGCTGTGCCATATAGGCGGAGAAGGGAATAGGGATAAAGCGGAAGCAAATGAAAAACGCCAGGATTGCGAGAGAAAAACGCCACGCAACCCGTTGCCAATTTTTTTTCCACCAAGATGGGCGAAAAAGATGTAAAAGAGCGGTTAGAATTCGCTTAGTTTTTTGTAGCTTGCTCATCGAGTTGGCTTTTCACCCAGTTTATAAAATCCGGATCCATTGTTTTGAGCATATTAGAACCACGCGTAATGGTTGCCGCACTGGTATTGAGATTCTGTTGAATCTCTCGTTGGGAGAGATTTTTATCCAATAACTGAGCCACGATTTGTAAACGCAAACCCACTGCATCGCGCTCATCAGGCGTGAGAAGAAGCGTTAATAAATCTTGTGCTTTCCCCTGTTCAAATGCGGTTTGCAAGGTTGTGAGGAAAGCATTCCATTGTTCTAAATTGCGACTAATATACATATCAACAATCCTATACTATTAAACTAGTGCGACTAGTATAGCCGATCGTATTCCTCTTTGCTAAAGGTTTGTAATTTTTCTTTGTCTTGTAGGTTTTGATAGTAAAAATCGTAAGTTAATACGTTTTGAACATAACCCCGAGTTTCAAAGAATGGAATGGACGCAATAAATTCATCCATAGCCAATTTGCCATTGGCTCTCGCAAGCCATTTTTCTACACGGCTTGCTCCCGCATTATAGGCAGAGGCGATCAAAATGCGGTTATTAGGGTATTTAGCATTTAACTCATTTAAGTGAGCCGTACCGAGTAAAATATTATTAAGCGGTTTGAATAAATCTAACTCTCCATTATAAGGAAGTTGCTGATTTTCTGCCGTTTTTTGGGCGGTACTTGGTAATAGCTGCATTAATCCTCGAGCATTTGCAGAAGATTGTGCCATTGGATTCCAAGCACTTTCTTGGCGAGCAATTGCCATGGCGAAGGTTTTGGTGACACGATTATCCACAATAGCTTGAGGTTCCGTTTCACTGAGATTCACATTACTGAGGGCAATATCAAAATATTGACTGTAAGCATTTGGTAAGCGTAAGTCGATATAATCCCATGCTTTCGCAATAATTGAGCCATCTACGCCTAATTCAAACCAATTTTGTTCATTTGCATATTGGCTTAACGCAAGTTGTTTATCTTGCGGTAATTTTTCCAATAGAGAACGCCAGCGTTGTTTGGCTGCACCTAATCGATCTAATTGACGCAGTTCTGCAATCTCAGCTAATTCAGTTGCATACTTCTCTTGGATATTGGACTCTTGAGGAATTTTAGGCATTTCCAGTTTGTAGGAATGACCTAATTTGACCGCAGCCAAGATTGAATAAAAACCACGCTCTTTCGATAAAGCTTCTAAGTGTTGTTTTGCATTTTTATCGGATGCTTGAGCGGTTGTTTTAGCCATCCAATAACGCCATTCTTGTTTTTGTTTTGCTTCATCTGAAAGGGCATTCAACCAAGCTAATAAATCCGTTTTTTGCCAAATAGCCGTACGCAAACGACGTTCAATGAGGTTATCGGCATTCAGTTTTAGGATTTCTTGATCGCGCCATTGCACAAAGTTGGGGCTTTCGTTATCAAAGAAACGGCTAATAAAGGCGATTTTCCAATCACGTAATTCAGTTTCGTCTAATTGCCAAGTTTTAGCCCATTGCTCGTAAGGGGTGAAGGTTGGCTCATTCATATTTTCCGGAATCGTCCGCAAATAACGAGTAAAACCGAGCACTACGGCAAATTTATGGATAATTTTATTCGTATTACCATCAATTAATGGCAATGACTCAGCGAGTGTTTTCAAATTAGCTGGATTTTTTAAGAGATCCAAATAAAGAGCCAAATCGATATTTACCTGAGCATTTTCTTTCGCACCATCAACTTTTTCTAATTCTTTAGCGAGTATTTCGAGACCTTTAGCATCATTTTTACCAAAAAGCATTTCTGCTTTTTGATAGATCTTCTCTTCAGTCCGTCCACCTTGTGAATACCAAGCAGCCCACAGCTGAGCATCATTCGGAAGTTCAGCATTGTTGAGCCAAAGCTGTTCATATTCAGACAAAATAGCCGATTTATTCTTGTCGTTTGATTGGTTTTCTGCCGTTTGACTAGTATTGGCTGCTTCTATTTGATATTTAGCCGTAAGTACAGCAATTTGTCTTTCCAAATTATTTGGCGTGAGTTTGGCAAGTGCTTGAGTATCTTCAGCATTGATTAACAACGTAAAAATACTTTGTTCTAATTTTCCGCGTAGAAAATGAGAGGCATGCTGCTGAATAAATTGTTCAATGTTTGTTCGTAATGCATTTACTTCTTCACGAGGCGTATCGCGATTAACGGTTTTTGCACGCGCATCTAAATAAGCCGCCATAGCATCAGTTTGCAATGGATAGCCTTTTAAAGAATCAATAAGCCCAAGAAATAATTTGGCATTATTAGAAACATTATTATTTTTGACCGCACTTTTTAGGAGCGATTCTAATTGCAGAAAAGTCGCGCGTTGTTCAATCAACTTTAATTCATGAGCATGCTGTTGCTGTGCCCATTTGGCTTGCTCTTCTGCAAGGTTAATTTGTGGCACCGTTTCATTTTTGCTTTTATGAGCATGTTGATTCGCCAAAGCTGAACCTGAAAGTGCGGTTAAAATAAATAATGAAATTGTCGTGTGTTTAAGTGCTCGCATAGGAGATTCCATATAAAGAGAAAGACGGATATTTAGATCCGTCTTTGAGTGTAGAGTTCGTTTTAATTAGAAAACTTTTTTGAAAGGCTTCACAATTACATCACCGTAAACGCCAGCTTCAACATAAGGATCTTGTGACGCCCAGTCTTTTGCTGCAGACAGGCTTTCGAATTGAGCAATCACAGTAGAACCTGTAAAGCCGGCTTCACCTGGATTTTCATCATCAATGGCGGGGTTGGGACCTGCTGTTAATAAGCGACCTTCTGCTTGTAATTGTTTTAAACGAGCAAGATGTTGCTCACGTACTGAAAGACGTTTTTCTAAAGAGCCAGGAACATCTTGGGCAAAAATCACGTAATACATTATTTCTCCTTTTAACAATTTAATTGTAATTCTTCGATAGAGGCTAATGCGCGTTCCAGTTCAAGATTACCTTCACGTGGAATAGCGCGAGATTTTCCGTCTTTTCCAACCGCGACAAAGGTAAATACGGCATCTGTCACGCAGTAACGTTCCCCAATTGGTTCACTTGCGACTTTTTTCACCCATACTTCTACCTTGATTTTTATAGAGGAACGACCCACGCTGAGACATTGGCCATAACAACACACAACGTCACCGACGGCGATAGGCTTAATAAAATTCATACTTTCTACAGCAACGGTAACGACACGACCATGAGCAATTTCTTTTGCTAGAATTGCTCCGCCCATATCCATTTGTGACATAATCCAGCCACCGAAAATATCACCGTTAGCGTTGGTATCTGAAGGCATCGCTAAAGTACGTAATAATAATACGCCTTTAGATTGACGACCGTCTTTATCGATAAGATTTGAAACCATTATTTGTCCCCGTCATTTTTTTGATCATCTTTAGGTAAGTAACGGTAAATATAAGCACCGCTGACGATTGTTGCAACAAAGGTCATACCAAGTAAACCAAAAGATTTGAAATCAACCCAAGCATCTTCAGACATATTTTGGCTGATATAAATATTTACCAGCATACACAGAATGAAAAATCCTGCCCAGCCTACATTCAATTTGTTCCACACATTATCCGGTAATTGGATTTCTTTGCCTAATAACTTTTTCACCAGTGGCGTATTGAATTGGAATTGTGCAACCAATAACACAATGGCGAAGAGGGCATTAATAATGGTGACCTTCCATTGTAGATATTTGATTTCATTGAAATAGGCAGTGAGTAAACCAAAAAAGACGACAGCAATCGCCATGATTTTTTGTTGTTTCTCAATCACACCATATTTCAGTTTTAGCACAATCATTTGAACAATGGTTGCAATCACTAATACGATGGCAGCATCACGCACACCAAACATTTTATAGGTGATGAAAAAGAGAACAAGGGGAATAAATTCAAGAAGTTGTTTCATATTATGCCTTCATAAATAAGCTGTAAAAACGGTAAGTAAATACCAAAATAAACATTTGAAATAATGCAGCCAAGATGCCAACGATAGCACTTAAAAATGATGAACCTAAGATTGCACCGATGGTATTCACCACTAAAGGAAGAAGTAAATAAGTGAGCAAGGCATAAATAATTAATACGCCATTACGCTTAATACCTGCACGCCATACTTGTAAAGCACTTTGCCCGATAGATTGATTGGAGGCAATATAGTGCACAGGCGATAAGCACAGGCGAACAAAGAAAAATAAACCAAATACCATTGAAACAAAGGCTAGAGGTGAGAGGGCATTTTTGCTTAAAAATGAGCTCATAACATCAGCAAGGCCAAATAAAAGTGGCAAACTCATAAAAATATCTAAAACTACTACACCCAAAAAGCGGCGCAATGTCAGCATAAGCCCTTGATTAATCGGATTTTCATTTTGCTGACTAATATGATGAATAGTTGCAATACCGAAGGTCGCAATAAAAGACATCAATAATTGTTGGAATAAAAAAGATCCAATCAGTGTAGTTGGCTCTACTTTGCTTAACGCATCAATAATGTCCTGTTGTGATGGATTAGGATTATCCCCCAAACTTGGCATTGGGACACTGACTAATGCATTAATCAATTGTGAGACGACAAAAATTCCAACGAAAATCAGCACGGTTTTTCGCTGATTACGCATAAAGTTGAGGCTATCTTGAAAAATCTGAGTAAAGTTAATTTGCATATTATATCCCACAATAATAAAACCCCGATTATACAGGGTTTATTGTTTTTTTCATAAAATCAGGTTGTTTAATGGTGATTTGAGTCACTCTTTTCAAGATTGCATATTGCTTTACTCACTAGCGTAACCATTCGGTGGCAACGGCTTGCCGTCTAAATAAGCTTGATTTTCAATGAGTTTTAATCGATCTTCTACAAACCATTTAATCACTAACGGATAAATGAGATATTCCTGTTCACGTGTACGGAGTTCAATTTCCTCAACGGTATCGCCAGGGAAAATAGGCACTTTAGCTTGTAACACAATGGCACCACCATCGATCTCTTCATTGACAAAATGCACGGTTGTACCGTGTTCGCTGTCGCCATTCTCAAGTGCTCTTTGATAGGTATGTAACCCAGGATATTTGGGCAGAAGGGAAGGATGAATATTTAAAATTTCCCCAGCAAAACGTTGTGTAAATGGTTTAGTTAAGATTTTCATATAACCGGCTAACACAATGAGATCAACACTGAGATCTTCTAAATAATCACCGATAGCCTTATCCATATCGAGATTGGACGTAAAATCTTGACGTAAAAAAACGCGGTTAGGAATGTCCGCACTTTTAGCGCGTTCTAAGCCAAATGAATCGATTTTATTACTGATGACAGTCACAATCTTTCCTGGAATAAAGCCTGTTTGACAAGCCTCAATTATTGCTTGAAGAGTTGATCCTTGCCCTGAAATCAGGATGGCAATTTTTTTCATATTATTCTACATAAAAGAAGGGCGAACCTTTCATTCTGAAATTTTCGCCCTAAAATGGAAAAGTGAAATTATTTAATGATAACTTGTGGTTCGTTATCTGCCGCACTTTCGATATGGCCGATTAACCAGGCATTTTCACCAGATTGTTTTAAAATCGCTAAAGCGGTTTCCACTTGCGATTGTGGTAATGCAATCACCATACCAACGCCACAGTTGAATGTGCGGTACATTTCATAGGTTTCAATGTTGCCTTTTTCTTGTAACCATTTGAACACGGGTTGCCATTCCCAACTGCTTTCATCAATAACTGCTTTGGTATTTTTCGGTAATACACGCGGGATATTTTCCCAGAAACCGCCACCCGTTAAGTGTGCGATAGCATGGACTTCCGTTTGTTTGATTAACGCGAGAACAGATTTTACATAGATTTTTGTCGGCGCAAGCACTTGTTCACTTAATGGACGACCATCTAACTGTTCAGTGGCTGGATTTACGCCAGCAACATCAATGACTTTACGAATTAAAGAATAACCGTTTGAATGTGGACCACTTGAACCAAGTGCGATTAAGGCATCTCCCACTTTAACTTGGTTACCATCAATGATTTCTGATTTTTCAACAACGCCTACACAGAAACCTGCAAGGTCATAATCACCAGCGTGATACATACCCGGCATCTCTGCGGTTTCGCCACCCACTAGTGCACAACCAGATTGTACACATCCTTCTGCGATGCCTTTGACCACATCTGAAGCAACATCCACATCAAGTTTTCCTGTAGCGTAGTAGTCCAAGAAGAATAATGGCTCAGCACCTTGCACGACTAAATCGTTAACACACATTGCAACCAAATCAATACCGATGGTATCGTGTTTTTTTAAGTCAATGGCTAAACGTAATTTGGTGCCTACGCCGTCTGTACCGGAAACGAGGATAGGTTCTTTATATTTGCCCGGAATAGCACATAATGCACCAAAGCCGCCTAATCCGCCGATGACTTCAGGACGGGTGGTTCGTTTCACGTGTGGTTTAATACGTTCAACTAATTCATTACCGGCATTAATATCCACGCCTGCATCTTTATAACTTAATGATGGTTTGCTCACAATGTTATCCTATATTTTTAGGTTAAATGATAAAACGGCGTGATTGTATCAGATTAAGCAAACGTTTGCGATAGTGATTTAATTGGGTTTTAACTAAAAAAATAACCGCACTTTATTTTAAAGGATAAAGTGCGGTTATTTTTTAACGTGTTTTTAGCGATTCGCTAATTCAAAAATCATCGCTTCAGCTTGGCAGCTAAATGTAAAGCGAGCTGTTAAATTTGCGCCATTTTCAGTTTCTGTGATTTCACTTTTAATCTCGCAAGGATCGCTTTCTGTTTTGCGAGCTTTTTCAATGAAACGATTAAGTGCAGCTTCAGCTTCAGCTTTATTCGCATAGGTTTGATGAATATCAACAGAACAATCTGAACCGTCAATAATCGTACCCACATCAACACAACTACAAGTGAGAGATTCTTCTGCTTTGCATGTTACTGTCATAGGATTTCCTTATTTAAAATTAAGATTGGTTATATTCTAGCATTTTTAAAACGCTCTGCCAAAGTAGCCACATTTTTTTAATTTAAATATCATTTATTTATCACTGGTCGGAACACTTTAAAATTAATCTAAAATAATTTGCACTCCATTTATTGGAGTTTTAGAATCTCGCGGCTTTTTTCATTATTATTAATAACAAAAGGTTCCAAATGACAAAATTTAATAAAACGCTATTAGCAATGACCACATTGTTAGCAGCAAGCGGTGCAAATGCAGCCGCATTCCAATTAGCAGAAGTTTCTACATCAGGTCTTGGTCGTGCTTATGCTGGTGAAGCAGCAATTGCTGATAATGCTTCAGTGGTTGCAACTAACCCTGCATTAATGAGCTTATTCAAAACCAATCAATTCTCTGTGGGTGGCGTTTATGTAGATTCTAAAATTCACATGAGTGGTCCAGTTACAGTTAATGCGCTAGGTCGTACTGTTGCTGTAGGTTCTGCAGATCATAATAGTGTTGTTCCTGGCTCATTGATTCCGAATATGTATTTTGTAGCACCAATTAATGACAAATTTGCTATTGGTGGTGGTATGAATGTGAATTTTGGATTAAAAAGTGAATATGAATCAGATTACAACGCGGGAGTATTCGGCGGTAAAACTGATTTAAGTGCGATTAACTTAAATTTAAGCGGTTCATATCGTGTCTCTCAAGGTTTAACTGCTGGTGTGGGGTTAAATGCAGTTTATGCAAAAGCAGAAATTGAGCGTCGTGCAGGTATTTTAAGTAATGCAGTGAAAAATGCTGCGCCATTAGTTCCTGCATTAGTGAAAGCTGGACGAATTTCACCAAACGCGGCCGCTTCTTTAGCAAAATTACAAGGTGTGAATAAAGAAACTGTATTAACCCACTTACAGGATAAAAATGCATGGGGTTTTGGTTGGAATGCTGGTTTAATGTATGATTTCAACGAAAATAACCGTGTTGGTTTAGCCTATCACTCAAAAGTTGATATTGACTTTGAAGATGATAATGCTGTGAGTGCAGGTCGTACTATTCGTGGGCAAGGCCCTGCTGCAGGTGGGTTAACATTACACTTACCCGATTATTTAGAATTATCAGGTTTCCACCAAGTTACAGATAATTTGGCATTACACTACAGCTACAAGTTTACACACTGGAGCCGTTTTAAAGAGTTACACGCAACCTTTAATGACGGTGAGCTTGCTTTCCATAAAGATGAAAAATACCGTAGCAATTCTCGTTATGCATTAGGTGCAACCTATAATGTAAATGATAAATTAACGCTTCGTGCCGGTATTGCTTATGATGAAGCTGCCGCACCAACAGAGCATGCAAGTGCATCTATTCCAGATACTGATCGTATGTGGTATAGCGTAGGGGCAACTTATAAATTTACCCCTAATCTTTCTATTGATGCGGGCTTTGCACACTTACGTGGTAAAAAAATTCACTTTACCGAAAGACAATCAATTGGTGGCTTAGCGACAGTAACAGCGAATTATACCTCTAAAGCAAGTGCTAACCTTTACGGTTTAAACTTAAACT
>CABSZQ010000020.1 GCA_902482195.1 uncultured Haemophilus sp. | reverse complement strand
GCTGTAGGTGATGAAGGTGGTTTCGCACCTAACTTAGCCTCTAACGCAGACGCTTTAGCATGTATCAAAGAAGCAGTTGAAAAAGCAGGTTATGTATTAGGTAAAGACGTCACTTTAGCAATGGACTGTGCATCTTCTGAGTTCTACAACAAAGAAACCGGCAAATATGAAATGAAAGGCGAAGGTCGTTCATTCACTTCTCAAGAGTTCACACACTATCTTGAAGAATTAACTAAACAATACCCAATCGTGTCTATCGAAGATGGTCAAGATGAATCTGACTGGGAAGGTTTTGCATACCAAACTAAAGTGTTAGGCGACCGCATTCAATTAGTGGGCGACGACTTATTCGTCACCAACACCAAGATCTTAAAAGAAGGTATCGAAAAAGGTATCGCAAACTCTATCTTAATCAAATTCAACCAAATCGGTTCTTTAACTGAAACTTTAGCAGCAATCAAAATGGCTAAAGATGCAGGTTACACCGCGGTAATCTCTCACCGTTCAGGTGAAACTGAAGATGCGACTATCGCTGATTTAGCAGTTGGTACAGCAGCTGGTCAAATCAAAACTGGTTCTATGAGCCGTTCTGACCGTATTGCGAAATACAACCAATTAATCCGTATCGAAGAAGCATTAGAGCGTGCTGGTACACCAGCTCCGTTCTTAGGTTTAAAAGCGGTTAAAGGTCAAGCATAATTTTTGCTTAATTTAATGTAAAATAGCACCGCACTTTGCATAAAAGTGCGGTGTTTTTCTATCTAATATTTAAAGGAAAGAAAATGTTACATTTAACCCTCGAAGATCAACTCTTTCTCGGTCAACCAAAACAAGTCGGCACACACTCGACTGTACATGAGCACCTAGCGGTGATGTTTGAAGATGACGGTGAAACCGGCTATTTTTATGCGTTAGATATGCGTCAAAATGCGCAGCCTGTTGTCGATTGCTTACATGTTTATAACGTCGATAACACACGCAATCACCACGAAGCACGTAAATTAGAAATCTGCTGGGATGAAAGTGGTTATTTAGCCTTATTGCTTATTAACGGCTATCCGCATGCCGTATTTGATTTTGCCCATTTGATCGGCTATAACACCAACAAACATCCTCAGCCTGACTTAATGAGCATGTGGACACACGAAGAAATCACCAATGAACGTGCGACCGCATGGCTTGGTGTGAATACCATTAAATAGGATTAACTATGCGATTTTACCGCGGTCTTCAGCCTTTCAAGGTTATGAGTTTTGATCTTGATGACACCCTTTACGATAACAGTGCTGTCATTCGTTTGGCCGAAGAACGATTTCTTCAATGTGTGCAAGAACACGCGCAACTGAGTGAGCTTACCTCAGAATATTGGCGAGAATGGAAATGGCAACTAGCGGAGAAAGATCCCTTGATTGCTGAAGATGTGATCGCCTGGCGTGTCGAAACGTTACGCAACTTACTGGTACATCATGGTAAAAGTGCGGTTGAAATTGACCGCACTTTGGCCATCGCTATGGAAGAATTTATTGAATGGCGACATAAAATTGATGTACCCGCAGAAAGTATTGAAGTGCTGAATCAACTGAAAGATCGCTACCCGCTTAGCGTGATTACCAATGGTAATGTGATTGCAAAACGTATTGGGTTTGAACACTTTCAGCTGAGTTTACGTGGTGGAGAACAAGGCAGAGCGAAACCTCATCAAGATTTGTTCCACCAAACCGCCCATTATTTTGGCATAAAACCGAGTGAAATTTTACATATTGGTGATAACTTAACCACGGATGTTCAAGGCGCCATTCAAGCAGGTTGCCAAGCTGTATGGATTAATTTATCGGGCAAAGATCTCAATTCATTTACTGAAGCAAGTGTTTTGCCTACATTAGAAATCAATCATTTAACTGAATTATTAACACTTTAACCCTATGATGAAAAAGAAAAATCAAGTTCTCGTCAGTCTTTCTATTGTGGCTTTATTGGGCGGCTGCTCAGAAGAGCAAGTTCAACGAGATGTTTATAACAGCCTTGAGGATTGTTTAGCTGATTGGCAAAAAATTGAATTATGTGAAGCTGACCAATCTAATGAAAATAACAGCAGCACGACTGCACATGCAGGATCTGGCTCCTCTCTCTCGGGCAATTTAAATACACGTCCAAGCAATAATAGCGAATGGTCAGAAGACAATCAGACCGTCAAACAAACCTTAAATCCAGATGGAGCAACTCACTCTGGCAACTCAAGCAGTTCTGAGGGAACAAGTCACACGAGCTCTGCAACAGGAGAAGGACACGGTAGCATGGGTAGTGCGATTGCAGGCGCCGCAATGGGTTATATGATCGCGCGTACGATGGGCTCATTTTTAGGACCGAGCTACAATCCGAGCAACCGTGCCGTTTCAACGCCAACGGGCCAAGTTATCCAACCGCAAACTAATCGTTCTGTCGGTAAGCCTGTATTAGTTAAAGGCAATGCAGGTAGCACTTACAGCAAACCGGTTTCACGCGGTGGCTTTAAAAGCTCAAATTCAAGTAGTAGCCGTAGCTCAGGCGGTTAAATATGAAACGAATCACAGGTTTCCCTACTCGCCCTAATATGGTGCAACAATTATTAGATGTGGGCTTTGATTACTATAATCTGCCTTCCTCTGATGGCTCGCATTATTGGTCGGATAATGTGGCATATGAATTTACCCTAGCTGAAATCAATCGTATTGAAGATGCCACCAACGAATTGCATGCAATGTGTATGGATTTTGTTGCCGATGAAATTAAACAAGGTGATTATGCCCATTATCGCTTCACCGATTTACAGAAAAATCTGATTGAACAAACATGGGCTAAAAACGTACCGCACTTATATGGCCGTTTTGATTTTGGTTATGACGGCGAAAACCTCAAAATGTTTGAGTACAATGCCGACACGCCAACTTCCCTGCTTGAAGCTGCTGTGGTGCAATGGCAATGGTTAGAGCAAATTGAAGGCTTAGCGCATCGTGACCAATTTAATTGGATTCACGAAGAATTGCTCAATCGCTTTCAGTTTATTCAACAGCAAACAGGGCTAAACGATTTCCATTTTAGTGCCATGCAAGAAGCAGGCCGTGAAGATTGGGGCAATATCGATTACTTGGCGGATGTAGCTTACAACGCAGGTTGGCATATTCATCAGCTCGCTATTGAAGACGTGGGCTACGATAAAGACAGTCAGCAATTCCTCGATCTGAATAATCAACCTATTGATTGTTTATTTAAGCTCTATCCGCTTGAATGGATGACTACAACAGAATATGCACCACACATGCTCAATTCATCCACCACTTTTATTGAACCTGCGTGGAAATTACTATTAAGCAATAAAGTGCTATTAGCGAAATTGTGGCAAAAGCACCCAAATCACCCATTATTACTACCTGCTTACTTTAGTAAACATGATATTACCGATCGCCAATCAATATGGGTGAAAAAACCAACATTAGGTCGTGAGGGCGCCAATGTTTCTTACTATGAAAAACGTAATGGTCTAGAATTTGCTGCCAAAGGCAGCGAACATTCTGCCTTTTACGATCAAGCAGGTTACATCTATCAACAGAAATTTGAACTGCCAAATTTTGATGGCATGTATCCTATGATTGGTTCTTGGGTAGTGGGTGATGTGGCATGTGGCATCGGATTGAGAGAAGATTTTACCCCAGTTACCGGTAATGATAGCCACTTCATTCCGCATTACTTTGTAGAATAAAAACAACGCAAGAACTGACCGCACTTAACAGATAATAAGGAGATAAATATGTATCCATTTAGTTTTCAAAACCCTACTCGCATTGAATTTGGCCTCGATAAAGAAAAAGAGATGGGTAAATATATGCACGAATACGGTGCAAAAAAGGCCTTAATTATCTATGGCAGTGATCGTGTCAAACAATCAGGCTTATTTGAAGATGTAGCGAAAAGCTTGCGTGAGCATGGCATTGAATACATTGAATGTGGTGGGGTAAAAAGTAACCCGACAATCAGTAAAGTCCGTGAAGCCGTTGCAATGGCGAAAGCCTTTGGTGCAGACAGTGTGTTGAGTATCGGTGGTGGCTCTTGCCTTGATAGTGCGAAAGCGATCGCTGCAGGTGCGTGCTATGAGGGTGATACCTGGGACTTTTTTAAAGGCACACCGGTGCAAAAAGCACTAATGATTTTCGATGTAATCACCCTTGCGGCAACAGGCAGTGAAATGAACTGGGGCTCAGTCATTACCAATGAAGAAACACAGCAAAAATATTCAATTCACAGCAATCATTTATTCCCAAAAGTATCAGTCATTAATCCGAAATTACAAGCGACCGTCAGTCGTGATTATTTAGTGTATTCTGCCGCAGATATTATTGCTCATTCTATTGAAGCCTATTTCACGGCAGAATATCGCCCTGAAATTATTAACTTCTTAGTAGAAAGCAATATTAAAACCGTTATCCGTACGACTGAAATCTTGCTCAATGATCCACAAGATCTCAATGCTCGTGGTGAATTTGCCTGGGCAGCTACACTTGCGTTGAACGGTTTAACCCATTTAGGTATCTCACCTTACGGTTTCCCAAATCATATGATTGAGCATTCCATGAGTGCGATTTCAGATGTACCACATGGCGCAGGGCTCTCTGTAATTATGCCTGCGTGGATGCAATGGTATCAATCTCAAAGACCTGCTCAATTCAAACGCTTTGCTAAAGAAATATTTGGCTTAGATAAGGCTGAAGATGGTATTCAAGCCTTAAAAGCTTGGTTTGATAAAATCGGCACACCAACGCGTCTTGAACAACTTAGCATTGATGATAAAACATTAGCTGAAATTGTCGATAATGCAGCTCAAACTGCTATCAAGGCGAAAGTGGAAAAAACTTACACCAAGGAAGCTATTGAAGCAATTTTCGCTTTAGCGAAGTAATCTCCTATAAAAAGAGCGGTCAAATTCCATTGTTTTGTGAATTTGACCGCTCTTTTATATTCTCAATATTTCACTTTATTGAAAAGAACACAAAAAATAACCGCACTTCAGTTACCCAAAGTGCGGTTAATTTGAATTAAATTTTAACGCTTAATTATAGTGAAGCTTGATCAACAGCCACACCAGCACCCATAGTGGTAGAGATGCTTACTTTCTTGATAAAGATACCTTTTGCAGTAGTTGGTTTTGCTTTGTTTAAAGCAGCCAATAATGCTTGAAGGTTTTCTTTTAATTGAACTTCAGAGAAGTTTGCTTTACCAATTGTTGTGTGGATGATACCGTTTTTATCGTTACGATAACGGATCTGACCAGATTTAGCATTTTTAACTGCTTCAGCAACGTTTGGTGTTACGGTACCAACTTTAGGGTTTGGCATTAAACCACGTGGGCCTAATACTTGACCTAATTGACCAACAACACGCATTGCATCAGGAGAAGCGATAACAACGTCAAAGTTCATTTCGCCTTTTTTGATTTGCTCTGCTAAATCTTCCATACCGACTAAATCAGCACCAGCTTCTTTAGCTGCATCTGCATTAGCCCCTTGGGTGAACACAGCTACGCGTACTTCACGACCAGTACCGTGTGGTAATACTGTTGCACCACGAACGTTTTGGTCTGATTTACGAGGATCGATACCTAAGTTTACTGCAACGTCAACACTTTCAACGAATTTAGCAGTTGCGAATTGTTTTAATAACGCGATTGCTTCGTTGATTTCGTATGCTTTAGTAGAATCTACGCCAGCTTTGATTGCTTTCATTTTTTTAGTCAATTTAGCCATCGTATTATTCCTCCACCACTAAGCCCATTGAGCGAGCAGTACCAGCAATTGATTTCATTTTAGTTTCGATAGTCGCGCCAGTCATATCTGCTGCTTTAGTTTCAGCGATTTGACGAACTTGATCTAAAGTTACTTTACCCACTTTATCTTTGTTCGGTTTACCTGAACCAGATTTGATACCTGCAGCTTTTTTCAATAATACTGCTGCTGGTGGAGTTTTAGTAATGAAAGTGAATGAACGGTCTGCATATACAGTGATAACAACTGGAATTGGTAAACCTTTTTCAATGCTCTCAGTACGAGCGTTGAATGCTTTACAGAATTCCATGATGTTCACACCTTGTTGACCTAATGCAGGACCAACTGGTGGTGATGGGTTTGCCATACCAGCTGCAACTTGCAACTTAACGTATGCTTGGACTTTTTTTGCCATTTTTTAGTTTCCTCTAAATGGGTGATAACGCCGAAATCGGCTCCCCTGTTAATGAAAGGCTGTATTTTAATTAATCAGCCTCGAAATTTCAAGCAGAAAAACTACTCGAAAAACAACCGCACTTTATTGTTTAAGTGCGGCCATTAAATTTCTTATTTTGGAAAAGAGAAATTAACGTGTTTTTTCCACTTGACCAAATTCAAGTTCAACCGGTGTTGCACGACCGAAGATAGATACAGACACTTTTAAGCGACCTTTTTCGTAATCCACTTCTTCAACCGTACCATTAAAGTCAGCAAATGGACCTTCTGTCACACGCACTTCTTCACCTGGTTGATATTCTTTACGATGACGTGGTTTTTCAGCACTTTGCTCTAAACGATTTAAAATTAAATCTGCTTCACGTTTAGAAATTGGCGCTGGCTTATCTGGTGTACCACCGATAAAGCCCATTACACGTGGTACGCTTTTCACTAAGTGCCATGTGTCATCATTCATTGCCATTTCAACTAATACATAGCCAGGGAAGAATTTACGTTCGCTTTTACGACGTTTACCTGCTACGTTTTCAACGACTTCTTCAGTAGGCACTAACACTTCACCAAACTGATCTTCCATTTGTTGTTGTTTGATATATTCACGCAATGTGATTGCAACACGACTCTCAAAGCCTGAGAATGCTTGCAATACATACCAACGTTTTTTGGATACGTTTTCAGTTTCGCTCATTTTAGAATCTCAAATCAGTTAAGAAGTTAATCAATGCAATGATAATTGAATCAATTGCCCAGAAGAATAAAGAGGTAAGCACGGTTACCCCAATTACGATTAAAGTTGTTTGACGTGTTTCTGCACGAGTTGGCCATACCACTTTACGAGCTTCAACTTTTGCTTCTCTAAAGAATGTACGAGCTTTTGTACCTTGATTAGTAATTGCAGCTAAACCAAAAGCAATTAATAAAGCGACAACTACGCCAACTACACGCACAGGTAAAGAGAAGGCATCTTTAAAATAAACGTTACCAATCGCTGCAGCAGTAAAAAATGCCACAGAAAGAATCCAAAGAAACGTGTTTAAGCCTTTTGATTTTCCTTCTACGACTTGTTCTTGGTCGTGTTTCTTTTTCTCAACAATTTCAGTTGCCATAAGTGAATCCGTATAAAATAAGGGATAAATAATTTTTAGATTAATTTCAGAACGTGCGATTGTAGCATTTTCTTTCGGGATTGCCTATGAAAAATGTTAGAAAAAACAACCGCACTTTCTATTAGTTTTTATATTCGAGCTTTGGTGGTTTGTTATCAACGATGGTTTCTTCATCCACAATCACTTTTTGCAAGTTTTCGATTGAAGGTAAATCATACATCGTATCTAACAATACAGCCTCAACGATTGAGCGTAAACCTCGCGCACCGGTTTTACGTTCAAGGGCTTTTTTCGCCATCGCTTTTAATGCTTCTGGCGTGAATTCAAGTTCCACATCTTCTAAGCCAAATAATGCCTGATATTGTTTGGTCAGTGCATTTTTCGGTTGAGTAAGGATCTGAATCAACGCTTCTTCATCTAATTCGCTTAATGGTGCAATCATCGGAAGACGACCAATAAATTCTGGAATTAAACCGAATTTCATTAAATCATCCGGCTCAACTTGGCGGAATAATTCAGAAAGATTTTCTTTCTCTTCTTCCTTCTCTACTTTCGCATCAAAACCAATCCCGGTATCAGTTTGTGTACGCTTGCCGATAATTTTATCTAAGCCAGCAAATGCCCCACCACAAATAAAGAGGATTTTTGAGGTATCCACTTTCAACATTTCTTGTTGAGGGTGTTTACGTCCACCTTGTGGCGGTACAGATGCGATAGTGCCTTCAATTAATTTCAACAAGGCTTGTTGCACACCTTCACCAGACACATCGCGAGTAATAGACGCACCTTCTGATTTACGGCTGATTTTATCAATTTCATCAATATAGATAATGCCCTGCTCTGCTTTTTCCGTATCGTAATCGCAGTTTTGCAATAATTTTTGCAGAACATTTTCCACATCTTCGCCCACATAACCGGCTTCAGTTAACGTCGTCGCGTCGGCCATAGCAAAAGGTACATTCAAACGACGTGCCAAGGTTTGTGCTAATAAGGTTTTACCGCTACCTGTTGGACCGATTAACAAGATGTTACTTTTACCTAATTCCACATCATTGCTTTGGTGGTTCGTGCGTAAGCGTTTATAGTGATTGTAAACCGCCACTGACAAGACTTTTTTCGCATAATCTTGCCCAATCACATAATCATCTAAGTGCGCACGAATTTCGTGCGGTGTCGGTAATTTTTCTTCAACTGCCAGTTCGCTAGGTGTTTCGATTTCTCCACTGTCTTCCAACATACTGTGGCAAAGCTCGATACACTCGTTACAAATATAACCATCTGTACCCGCAATTAATTTACCTACTTCACTTTTTTCTCTTCCGCAGAAAGAACAGTGAAGATCGTTATCATTTGTTGTCATGTTAAATCCTTAACGTTTAATCAACACATCGTCCACTAAGCCGTAAGCTTTTGCTTCTTCCGCCGACATAAAGTTGTCACGATCGGTGTCTTTTTCGATACGCTCGATGCTTTGACCGGTATGGAAAGCAAGACGCTCGTTTAAGGTTTGTTTAATTTTTAAAATTTCTTGTGCGTGGATCTGAATATCGGATGCTTGTCCACGGAAACCACCTAACGGTTGGTGAATCATTACGCGTGCATTCGGTAATGCAGCACGTTTTCCTGCCGTACCACCAGCAAGTAAGAATGCGCCCATTGAGCAAGCTTGACCAATACAAAGGGTACGCACATCCGGTTTAATAAATTGCATGGTATCGTAAATTGCCATACCCGCAGTCACCGAGCCACCTGGTGAGTTAATATAAATATTGATGTCTTTTTTCGGATCTTCTGATTCTAAGAAAAGTAGCTGTGCCACGATCAAATTTGCCATACGATCTTCTACTTCACCACTCAAGAAGATCACGCGCTCTTTTAATAGGCGGGAATAAATGTCGTACGAACGTTCACCACGAGAGGTTTGTTCGACAACCATAGGAATTACACTCATTTTTGCCCCTAAATATGTGCTAAAAAATCGGGCAATATTCTACCCGAAAATCAGTAAAAACAAAAATGCGGTCGCTTTTCATTGAAAAAAACAACCGCACTTTTCGATGATATGCTTGTGAATTTAATTCACGTTCTATCAATTATTATGCTTGTGGATTCATGATCTCATCAAATGAAGACGCTTTTTCAGTCACTTGAGCTTTAGCAAGAACGGCATCAACGGCTTGTTCTTCTAATACTACGTTGCGAATGTTGTTCATTAACTCTTCATTTTTGCTGTAATATTCAACTACTTCAGCTGGTTGTTCGTAAGCAGAAGCGATATCCGCGATCATTGCTTTCGCACGTTCTTCATCCGCTTTCAATTCGTTTGATTTGATCACTTCAGAGAATAATAAACCGACTTGAACACGACGTTTTGCATCCGCTTCAAATAATTCACGTGGTAATTGTGCCGCTTGTTGCGCATTGCCACCGAAGCGTTGTGCTGCTTGGTTACGTAATACATTGATTTCTTCTTCTACTGCAGAAGCTGGAACATCAATTGGGTTTTGTTCGATTAAACCGTTGATGACTTGTTGTTTAACGCGAGAAACTAATGCGTTTTTCAATTCACGTTCCATGTTTTTACGGATTTCTGCACGTAAATCTGCCACAGTTTTGGTGTTTGGACCAAATTTAGCAACGAATTCATCTGTTAATTCTGGTAATTCCATTTCTTCTACTTTTTTCAAGGTGATCGCAAATTTTGCATCTTTACCTTTTAAGTTTTCAGAATGGTATTCCGCAGGGAAAGTCACATTGATATCAAATTGTTCACCTGCTTTGTGACCTACGATGCCTTCTTCGAAACCAGGAATCATACGACCTTGGCCCATGAATAGAACGAAATCAGTTGCTTTACCGCCTTCGAATTCTTCGCCATCTACTGAACCAACGAAGTCGATTGTTACGCGTGAATCTGCTTTAGCTGCTGCTTTGCTTTCAACCCAAGTTGCTTGTTGTTTACGTAATACATCGATCATTTTATCGATATCAGCTTCAGTGATTTCA
>CABSZQ010000019.1 GCA_902482195.1 uncultured Haemophilus sp. | reverse complement strand
AAGTTAATAAAGGATGACCCCATGACAATCGTTAATGATGTTGCAGCAATCATTTGTAAAGGAAACTGTGGGAATAAGGTGTAGAGGATAGGCACCATCAATACGCCGCCACCAATGCCAAAAATAGCGGACATAATATTTGTCATCACACCACATAAAATTAAAATAAAAATTAACTGTAAGCTCATTTCAAACTCCTTTTGTGTGGGAGTACGGCATTATTATTCTTTTGGATAAATAAATAATTTATGATCTTGCTCATAATTATTTATAAAAATAGACTTTATTTTAATTTTGTGATCCTTCTCACACAATCAGTATGACAATTATCATATGCTCTTTATACACCTAGCAGTAGTCTATAAATGGAATTTAATCATGGCTTCTACAAGGAGGAGCGTATGCTATTAACAGTTTCGAGTTTCCTCATCGTAACGGCTTTAGTGGCCTATGTTTCATGGCTACGTACTAAAAACGATGATTTAACCACCTCGAAAGGTTATTTCTTAGCGGGACGAGGATTAAGCGGTATTGTGATTGGTTGCTCAATGGTGTTGACCTCTCTTTCAACAGAGCAATTGATTGGCGTGAATGCTGTTTCTTATCAAAACAACTTTTCTATTATTGCGTGGACAGTGCCAACTGTAATTCCGCTTTGTTTCTTGGCGCTTTATATGTTGCCGAAATATTTGCGTAACGGTTATACCACCATTCCTGAATTCTTTGAAAATCGCTTTGACCGACAAACTCGTTTAATTATGTCAGGGTTATTCTTAGTCTTCTATCTTTTAATCGTTATTCCGACCGCACTTTATACCGGAGCGATTGCATTTAATAAAATCTTCAATCTAGAAACTATTTTCGGATTAAGCTATGCACAAGCGATTGTCTATACTGTCATTGCTATCGGTGTGGTTGGGGCAATTTATGCGATTTTTGGTGGGTTAAAAGCAGTAGCGGTTTCCGATACCATCAATGCGGTAATCTTAGTGATTGGAGCATTACTTGTGCCTGTATTTGCGTTGCTTTATTTAGGTAATGGCAGCATTTCAGAAGGCTTGAATATTATCACTACCACTCACGTTGAAAAATGGAACGCCATTGGTAGTTCAACCGACTCAACCCCTTGGCCAACAATCTTTACCGGTATTATGGTCGTTCACTTCTTCTACTGGACAACAAACCAAGCTATCGTACAACGTTGTTTAGGGGCGAAGGATTTAGCATCTGGTCAAAAAGGGATTTTAATTGCAGCACTTTTCCTACTCACATTACCGATTATTCTTAATTTACCGGGTTTATTGAGTTTCCATATTTTAGGTGAAGGCTTAAATCCAATTGATACCTCTTATCCATTGTTGGTTAATAAAGTGATGCCGACTGCATTACAAGGTTTCTTTATTGCCGCGCTTTTCGGCGCAATTTTAAGTACCTTTAACTCATTCTTAAACTCTGCAGCGACGATTTATTGTAAAGACTTATTACCATCTATCAGTAAAAAACAACGTACCGATCAAGAATTGATCGTCTATGCGAAAAAAGTCTCTACCATTATGGCGATTGTGACCATGATTATTGGCCCACTTTTGATGTTCGGTACAGATGGTATTTTCTTAATCACTAAACGCTTTGCTGGTTTTGTGAATATTCCAATCGTGGCGTTATTTGCTGTGGGTTTATTTAATAAAACGGTTTCAGGTTTAGCGGCACGCATTGCTTTACTTGTACACGTAGTACTTTATTTCAGTATTGTTTGGGTGTTCAATGTGAAAATCAATTTCGTGTATGTCATGGGCGGATTATTCGTATTTGATGTTGTCTTCATGTTGATTCTAGGTCAATTCTTAAAACGTGAGCCTTATGTGGAAAATACCGTCAATAAAGGCGACGTAGATTTAACCAATTGGAAATACATTAAAGTGACGTCTGTTTCATTGATTCTTGGGTTAATTGCGCTTTATGCTTTCTTATCACCAGTAGGTATTGCTTCACCAGATGGCAATCCAATGTTAGTGTTGGAAGTGTATGCAGTATTACAACTCATCGTGTTGATTGTCTTTAGACCAAAAAATGAAAAAACAGAACATCAATTACATCTTTCTAACCAACATTAAGCAGTCGGGCGTACATCACGTACGCCCTTAAAATAGATAAGGATTGTGTATGAACATTATCTATATTTTACTCGACCAAGTGCGTAAAGATATGCTGGGAGCTTATGGTCACCAGATCGTCAAAACTCCGAATATCGACCGTTTAGCGAAAGATGGCGTACGTTTTAATAATGCCTTTACGCCAGCTTCAGTTTGTGGACCCGCACGAACATCACTCTTTACCGGTTTAATGCCATCCACACATGGCATCATTCGTAATGGCGAAAAAGGCGGTACAGGTGAAGTGAGCGAAGCTGCACCAAACATCGGTAAACTAGACGGCTATAACACCTATGTTGTGGGTAAATGGCACGTGGGTACAAAATCCGTACCGGAAGATTATGGCATTAAAGGGCATAACTTTGACGGCTATGGTTACCCAGGCAGTGGCGTGTATAAAAATTTAGTGTTCAACCAACCGCCGACACATTCCAATCGTTATAAAGAATGGTTAGATGAAAAAGGCTATGACATTCCTGAAGTGAGTCGTGCTTATTTCGGTGATAACCCACATTTGCGCGTACAAGAGCTTTGTGGTTTGCTTTCAGGCACAAAAGAACAAACCATCCCGTATTTTATTATTGATGAGGCGAAAAGCTATATCAGCCAATCGCTCGCTGAAAATAAACTGTTCTTCACATGGATTAATTTCTGGGGGCCACATACACCTTGTATCGTGCCGGAACCTTATTATTCCATGTATCGAAAAGAAGATGTGGTACTAGATGAAAGCTTCTTCAAACCACTAGAAGGCAAACCAGGACACTATCGTACCATCTCTAAAATGTGGGGCATGTGGGAGGCAAGCGAAGATCATTGGAAAGACGTCATCACAAAATTCTGGGGTTATATCACCTTGATTGATGATGCAATTGGCGAGTTGTTTACTTTCTTAGAAAACAAAGGCATTTATGACCGCACTTTTATTGTGGCGACTGCTGACCATGGGGATGCAATGGGCGCTCATCGAATGATTGAAAAAGGCGAATTCATGTTTGATACCACCTACAACATTCCGATGATTATCAAAGACCCGAATTCAAACCGCGTTAATCAACAGGATGATAACCTTGTTTATCTCCACGATTTAACCTCGACCGTTTATGATCTTGCTAATCAACCTATTCCTCAAGCTTTTGAAGGGGAAAGTATTTTACCGATCGTTCGTCAACATCAAGATAATCAACGAAAAGGAATATTGGCACAGTTAGCTGGGCATTTCGTTTACTTTGAACAACGTATGTGGCATCGTAAAGACTATAAATTAGTGTTTAATGCGTCAGACATTTGTGAGCTTTATGATGTGAAAAATGATCCGGCTGAAATGCATAATTTGTTCTACAAACCGGAATATGAAGCAGTCAAAAAAGAGATGCTGGAAGAAATGCGTCAAGAAATGAAACGCTTAAATGACCCGTTAGAAAACTGGGTATATCGGATTATAAACGAAGTGTAAAACTAATAAAAAATTGACCGCACTTTGAAGGACGTTTATGGAAAATTGCTCAATCAAGCCTACTGAATTATCACATTGTCAGTTTACTGAGCTACATCACTTGCCGAAAGGTTCTTTTTTGTATCAACAAGGTGAGTCAGCGCATGAATTTTATTATGTGCAAGTAGGCTTGGTTGGCCTATTTCACACCCTTGAAAATGGCAAGGAAAGCTTAGTGCGATTATATTCTAAGGGCGATTATTTTGGTTTTCGAACTTTGTTTTCGATGGCAGATAAACATTATCATTGCAATGCAAAAGTCTTAATTGATGCGGAGATTACTCGCATCAAACCTGAAGTAGTGAGCGAGTTTTTTACGCATAATACAGTGATGAGCCAATGTTTATTGCAGATCTTGGCAGATGAACTACGCGAAGCTGAAGAGCGTTTAGCTAAAAGTGCCTATTTACGTACTTTAGATCGCGTGATGGATAGTTTGTATTTCCTAAAACAGCATTTTCCTGATTATAATTGGACGTATCGAGAAATTGCGGAATATGCTGGCTGTGAAACCGAAACCGCCATTCGTATTGCGAAAGAACTCAAACAAAACGGGGCATTTGATCGAATATCAGGTCATAAATAATGCGGTCACAAAGGATGGTTGATGTCTGTTTTTCCTCCACAAACTCATTTTCACCTAATGGCAAAAACAAGCAGTTTTCACTGTAACATTCAGTGTGAATATTGTTTCTATTTGGAAAAATCAGAACAGTTTGGGCAACATGCACCTTTTATGTCGAAAGACACCTTAAAACATTACGTCAAAAACTATATCCAATGTCACGCCGGCAATGTGGTTGAATTTGCTTGGCAAGGTGGTGAACCCACTCTTTTAGGCTTAGATTTTTATCGACAAGCCGTTGAATATCAGCAGGAATTTGCTCAAGGTAAACAGATCACAAACGCCTTTCAAACCAATGGTATCGCACTTAATCAGCAATGGGCTACATTTTTCAAACAGCATCATTTTCTCATTGGGCTTTCTATTGACGGTTTAAGTGCTGTGCATAACCGTTATCGTATTTCGGGTAACGGCAACCCCACCTTTGAAAAAGTCGTGAAAGCATTAAATCTGCTTCAAGAATATGGCGTGGAATTTAATACGCTTACCGTCATTAATGATCAAAACTGGCAAAAAGGAAGAGAAACTTATTTAGCGCTCAAACAGCTTGGCTCGACTTATATGCAGTTTATTCCTATTGTCGAACGTCATGCTCAAACACAATCTGTCACTGATTTTTCTGTACCGTCAGAAGGTTATGGGCAATTTCTTGTGGATGTCTTTCATGAATGGTATGAGCATGATGTAGGAAAAATTTATGTGTCGCAGTTTGATAATCTGCTTGGGCAATGGCTTGGTTATCCTTCTACAACTTGTGTTCATCAACCTACTTGTGGGCAATCGCTTGTCACGGAAGCCAATGGCGATGTGTATACTTGCGATCATTTTGTGTATCCCGAATACAAGGTGGGAAATTTAACTCAACAACCTTTAACGGAGATTGTGCTTTCCAGTAAACAGCAACAATTCGGTTTAGAAAAATCACAAAAATTGACCGCACTTTGCCGTCATTGTGAGTTTCGCAAACTCTGTTATGGCGGCTGCCCAAAACATCGTTTTGTTTCTCTCGAAAATGAACATAATCCACATAATTATTTATGTGCCTCTTACCGTTATTTCTTTGAACAAACGGCACCTTATATGCAAGCCATGGCTCGTCAAATTCGATTACATCCATCAGCCGCTTAAGGTAGAATAGCGTTTTCTACTTTATGTTTTGATTGATATGAACCCTTGGACATTACTCGCTATCTCTATTTGCCTTGAAATCGTAGCAACGAATTTATTAAAAGTCAGTGATGGCTTTACCAAACTTTTACCCACCGTTGGCTCATTAGCGCTATACGCCATTTCATTTTATTTTGTCTCCATTGTTTTCCGAACGCTTTCGGTTGGCTTGGTTTACGCCATTTGGTCGGGCGTCGGCATTGTTCTGACCGCCATTGTGGCGTATTTCGCGTTTGGTCAGAAAATCGATACTGCTGGGCTGATAGGTATGGCCCTGATTATCAGTGGCGTTTTAGTGATTAACTTGTTTTCTCAAACAGGACATTAATCCTTCAAATGAAATGTGATCAAGCTCACAAATTTTATTTTCTTCAAAATAAAATTATGTCAGCAATCGATTCACCGCTATAATTCTCCGGCATTTTTAACCGCACTTTGTGCAACTTTAAAGGAAATTCTATGAAAAAATTACTTTGCTCATTATTTGCGCTTTCTGCAATTAGTACTGCAATGGCACAAGAAGTGAATATTAAATTATTAGGGACCTCCGATGTTCACGGTCGTATCGTACCTTGGAGCTATGGTGCAGACGTAGAGGACAAATCAGGTTCTTATGCACAAATTGCAACTTATGTGAAAGATGTGCGTAAAAATAATAAAAACGTGGTGTTAGTGGAAGTTGGTGATGCGATCCAAGATAACCAGGTCGATGTGTTCGCAAAAGACAAAAAATACTATAAAGATCACCCAGTTCCAAAAGTATTAAACGAAATGAATTATGATATTTTCGTTTTGGGTAACCACGAGTTTAACTTTGGGATGAAAGCATTAGATGAAATCCTAAAAGATATCAAAGCGAAAAAATTAACCGCCAACTTCTATCATAAGAAAAATGACAAACGTTATATTGATGCGACAACCATCATTGAAAAAGATGGTGTTAAATTAGGGATTATTGGTTTAAGTACGCCGATGTCTGCAAAATTTGAAGAAGACACGGGTAACTTAAAAGACATGAAGTTTACTTCACCAACGGAAGAAGCGCGTACACAAGTTGAGAAATTAAAAGCAAAAGGCGTGGATGCGATTATTGCGGTGACTCACATGGGTATCGAAAATGAAAACAATATTCCAGATACCGGTATGCGTGATGTGATCAATGCGGTAGATGGAATTGATGTAGTTATCGCAGGTCACATGCACAAAGATGTGCCAAGTGAAACCATTAAAAATACACTAATCACTGAACCACACCGTTACGGTACTGTGGTATCTGAAGTGGATTTAACTTTTGATATCAATGATAAAAAAGAAGTGAAATTAGTGAAGAAAGAATCTAAAACGGTTCCAGTTAAAGCACTTGAAGCAGATAAGAAAATTGAGGAAATTTACAAGCCTTACCATGAGAAATTACGTGAATTAAACAACGTAGTAATCGGTCAAACTGCGAATGAAATGGTACCTCAAGAGACTAAACACGGTGTATCTGCTGCATTCTCAAAAGATACCGGTTTATCTTCATTTATTAATGATGTTGAACAACATTACAGTGGCGCAGATGTAGTAACTTTCTCTTTCGATCATCAAAAAGCACGTATGGATAAAGGCGATATCAAGAAAAAAGACATTATCTTTAACTATCGTTATGCTGGCGGCGATGTCACCGTTTATGAACTGACCGGTAAACAATTGAAAGAATATATGGAATGGTCTGCGAACTACTTCGATACTATTCAACCGGGTGACACCGAATACCGTTACAATGCGGAACGTAAAAAATCAAAATATGTGACTTATGACATTTTTGGTGGCGTAAATTACAAAATTGACTTACGTAACCCACAGGGTAGCAAAATCGTTGATTTAACCCTTGCTGACGGCAAACCGGTAACTGACGATATGAAATTAAAAGTGGGCATGAACTCATATCGTTTCGCTCAATTAAACGGTAAAGGTGGTATTTGGGAAGGTCAACACATTCCGGTACTTTGGGAATCTAAAGTCGCAATGGGCCGTGAAAAAGGTACAATCCAAAATATGATGATCGATTACATCACCAACGTGAAGAAAGGTAAAATCGATGGTCAATCTCACAACCGTTGGGAAATCATTGGGTTAAACTAATCTAAATAAACACCGAAGGCACAAGCTTTCGGTGTTTTTTTATGCGTGTCCCGAACTTTCGTTTTTCCTGATAGTCAGACGAACAAGATTTATCAGTAAGGATATTTTTTATGAAAAAAGCCACTTTTCTTGCAACCTTTATTGCACTTACACTTTCAACCTCAACACTTGCTATGCCAAATAAACCCGATCCTCTAGCCAATACCCCTTATTTTAATCAGACCGACAAGGGATTCGATCTTAAATTTACCCCAAAAAACTACCGCACTTTAGAGGTAAAAGTAGGGGATTCATTGGTTAAATTCCGTGCCTTTGAAAAGATTGTGTACGTGGCAAATCCTATTGAGCCTGATTATCAAACCTTAAATATTTATGTTCCGGAAGCTTATTTTAAGGGTGAAAAAATAAATGGTTATTCAGCTGAAACGGCGCCGATCTTTTTACCTAATGCAGTTGGTGGCTATATGCCTGCTAAGGCAGCAACTTATGACGCCAAAGGTTTTGGTAGTGGCGATAAACCAAATGCCATTATGACCGCACTTTCTAAAGGTTATGTAGTGGCGAGCGTAGGCGCGCGCGGCCGAACTTTAGAAAAAGACGGGAAATACACCGGTAAAGCACCTGCAGCAATTGTTGATTTAAAAGCTGCTGTTCGTTATTTGCATGCGAATGATAATATGATGCCTGGTGATGCGAAGAAAATTATTTCTAACGGCACCAGTGCTGGAGGGGCATTATCTGCTTTACTGGGGTGCAAGTGGTGACAGCAACGATTATATCGGTTATTTAAAACAAGCCGGCGCAGCCGAGGCAAGTGATGCTATTTTTGCGGTATCGGCTTATTGTCCGATTACCAATTTAGATAATGCAGATAGTGCTTATGAGTGGGAATTTAACGGTGTAAATGAATATAGCCGTATGGATATGAGCCGTTTAAATGCCAATAGCTATAATGACCGTTCACTGGTAGAAAAAGCTAAAATTGAAGGGACATTGTCTGCAGATGAAATCAAGGTTTCTGATCAACTTAAAGCTGCGTTTCCAGCTTACTTAAATAGCTTAAATTTAAAAGATGAAAAAGGCCATGCTTTGACATTAGATGCACAAGGAAATGGCTCTTTCAAAGATTATATGCGTTCAGTGATTGCTTCATCTGCAGATAAAGCTTATAAAAACGGTGCCTATTTTGAGGGTAAACCTTGGGTGAAAGTCAGTAAAGATGGCGTAATTGATATTGATTGGGATGGCTATGTTCACTCAGAAAAACGAATGAAATCGCCTCCTGCATTTGATGCATTCAATTTAAGTTCTGGCGAGAATAATTTATTCGGTACGGAAATGGTGAATAATAAACACTTTACTGCATATTCACTGCAGCACAGCACTGAAAAAGGAGAAATGGCAGATAAACAAATCGTGAAACTCATGAATGCCATGAATTATCTCGATCAGAGTAAAACGCAGCATTGGCGCATCCGTGCGGGAACATCAGATCGTGATACATCTCATGCGATTAGTGCGATCTTAGCAGTGAAATTACGCATGAATGGTAAGCAAGTTGACTATCAAACTCCTTGGGGTGTACCTCATTCAGGAGATTATGATCTCGATGAATTATTCCAATGGATTGATAGCATTTCAAAATAATTGAAAAACCAACCGCACTTTGAGGCAATTGAATCAAGTGCGGTTATTTTTTTCTTTGTTTTCAGATAAAACTTGTAAATAATCAAGGTAAAATTGAGCTCAACGTAGTAAACTACAAGCACTTTTATCCTTTAGGAGATGACAAATGAAACCTTATTTAATCGCCCCTTCTATCCTTTCTGCAGATCTTGCTCGTCTTGGTGATGATGTGCAAAACGTGTTGAATGCCGGTGCGGATGTAATTCATTTTGATGTAATGGATAATCACTATGTGCCGAATTTAACCTTTGGCCCAGCCGTGTGTAAAGCTTTGCGTGATTACGGTATTAAAGCACCGATTGACGTACATTTAATGGTGAAACCCGTCGATCGTATCATTCCTGATTTTGCTAAAGCCGGTGCAGATTACATTACGTTCCATCCTGAAGCCAGTGAACATATTGACCGCTCTTTACAGCTCATTCGCGATCACGGTTGCAAATCAGGTTTAGTGTTTAATCCTGCCACACCATTAAGTTATTTGGATTATGTATTAGATAAAGTGGATGTGATTTTGTTAATGTCCGTGAATCCAGGATTTGGTGGGCAATCCTTTCTACCTTCCACATTGAAAAAATTACAACAGGCACGTCGTCTAATTGATGAAAGCGGTTTAGATATCCGTTTAGAAGTTGATGGTGGGGTAAAGGTAGATAATATTGCAGAAATCGCCGCAGCGGGTGCAGATATGTTTGTGGCAGGCTCAGCGATTTTTGGTAAACCAGATTATAAACAAATCATTGATCAAATGCGTACGCAATTAGCGTCAGTAAAATAAAAGGTAGTTGTAATGAAGACTCAATTTAAAGTTATCGGTTTTGATTTAGACGGTACGCTCGTGAATAGCTTGCCGGATTTAGCATTATCCGTGAATTCAGCATTAGCGGATTTTGGTTTTGCACCTGCATCAGAAGCACAGGTTTTAACTTGGATCGGTAATGGCGCACCCGTATTAATTGCACGAGCTTTAAAATGGACTGAAGAGCAAACAGGTAAAACATTCTCTGAGGCTGAAATCGAGCAAGTGAAAGCGCGCTTTAATGTGCATTATGCTGAAAATCTTTGCAATGTGAGTCGTTTATATCCAAATGTAAAAGAAACATTGGAAACGTTGAAAGATCGCGGTTATACCTTAGCGGTGGTAACGAACAAACCAACTCGCCATGTTCAGCCGGTATTAGCCGCATTTGGTATCGATCATCTATTCAGTGAAATGCTTGGGGGACAGTCATTACCCGCGATTAAACCACATCCAGGCCCATTGTATTATTTATGCGGTAAATTTGGCGTAGAACCTCGCCAAGTGTTGT
>CABSZQ010000018.1 GCA_902482195.1 uncultured Haemophilus sp. | reverse complement strand
GTGTTTGATTTAGCCGAGTTTAACCGTGGTGATCACTTAGCTGCAGTTGCAACGCGTTCAGCTAACCAAAACCTTTCTCGTGTCCTTTATCCAGACGATTCTACCTGGAATGGTCGTGAGTTACGTTTACGTCAAGAGTACTTCTTAGTATCTGCTTCTTTACAAGATATTCTCCGTCGCCATTTAAGAACACACGGTACATTGGATAATCTTGCTGATAAAGTGGCGATTCACTTGAATGATACCCACCCAGCATTGGCGATTCCTGAGTTGATGCGTATTTTAATCGATTTACACGGTTACTCATGGCAACACGCTTGGGATGTGACTCGTCGTATTTTCTCTTACACTTGCCATACTTTAATGTCAGAAGCATTAGAAACCTGGCCGGTAGAAATGATGGCGAAAATCTTACCTCGTCACTTACAAATGATTTTTGAAATTAATGATCATTTCCTTGAATATGTGAAAACGTATGTTACGACTGATATGGACTTTATCCGTCGCGTTTCACTTATCGAAGAAGGATATCAACGTAAAGTGCGTATGGGATGGTTGTCTGTTGTGGGTTCGCATAAAGTGAACGGTGTTGCTGCAATTCACTCAGATCTTATGGTGACATCAACCTTTGCTGATTTTGCTCGTATCTATCCAGAACGTTTTACCAACGTAACAAACGGTGTGACACCGCGTCGTTGGCTTGCTGTAGCGAACCCGAAATTAGCGGCTTTATTTGATCAATATATTGGTTCTGAATGGCGTTGCGATTTAAGCCAAATTGAAAAACTTAAAGCGTTTGCAGATAAAGGTGAATTTAAGCGTGCTGTCGCAGATATCAAATACGATAACAAAGTGAAATTAGCTCAATATGTGAAGAAAACACTTAACATCGATTTAGATCCGCATGCATTATTTGACGTTCAAGTAAAACGTATTCACGAATACAAACGTCAAATGCTTAATGTGTTACACATTATTGCACGTTATAACGAAATGTTGGCTCATCCAGAAAAAGATTGGCAGCCACGTGTGTTCATTCTAGCGGGTAAAGCGGCTTCAGCTTACTATGCAGCAAAACAAACCATTCGTTTAATTAACGATGTCGCGAATGTCATCAATAACGATGAGCGCTTAAAAGGTCGTTTAAAAGTTGTATTTATCCCGAACTACAGCGTAAGTCTTGCACAATTAATCATTCCAGCAGCAGATATTTCTGAGCAAATCTCTCTTGCAGGAACAGAAGCATCAGGTACTAGTAACATGAAATTTGCCTTAAATGGTGCGTTAACATTGGGTACACTTGATGGTGCGAACGTTGAGATTTTAGATAATGTTGGTGAAGATCACATCTTTATCTTTGGTAATACGGTTGAACAAGTGGAAGCATTACGTCGCGAAGGTTATCGTCCGTTTGATTATTATCAAAATGACGAGCAATTACGTGAAGTTATTGACCAAATTATCCGTGGTGATTTCTCACCGGAAGAACCGAACCGTTATCACTCTCTCATTCAAGGTTTACAATACCACGATTATTATCAATCTTTTGCTGATTTCCGCAGTTATGTGGAAGCGCAAAAAGCGGTAGATAAAAAATATCAAGATCGTGATGTATGGATAGCTAGTACCATTCAAAATATGGTGAACATGGGCTTCTTCTCATCAGACCGTACAATTCTTGAATATGCGAAAAATATCTGGAAAATTGAACCTTTAAAACTTGAGAAGTAAGTTCTTTTCCACTCATAGAAAACCCTGTCGGATTATTTCCACAGGGTTTCTTTTTATGCTAAAATCCACCGTCAAATTTATTGTTCATTCAGATTAGGAAAAAGTATGAAAGTTTTAGAAGGTGCGGTAGCTGCGCCAAATGCTAAAATCGCAGTGGTGATTGCTCGTTTTAACAGTTTTATTAATGAAAGTTTATTAGAAGGTGCGGTAGATGCATTAAAACGTATCGGCCAAGTGAAAGATGAGAATATCACAATCGTTCGTGCACCAGGTGCGTATGAACTTCCATTAGTAGCACGTCGCTTAGCTGAAAGCAAAAAATTTGATGCAATCGTGGCATTGGGTACGGTAATCCGTGGTGGTACAGCTCACTTTGAATATGTAGCGGGTGAAGCAAGTAGCGGTTTAGGTCAAGTAGCAATGCAAGCTGAAATCCCTGTGGCATTCGGTGTTTTAACGACTGAAAACATTGAACAAGCTATCGAGCGTGCAGGGACCAAAGCAGGTAACAAAGGTGCAGAAGCAGCATTAACTGCACTTGAAATGGTGAACCTTTTACAACAAATTGATGCGGCATAATTCCAATGACAGAGAAAAAAGAACCTGTAAAAAAAGTATCGCCACGTCGTAGAGCGAGAGAATGTGCGGTTCAAGCATTATATTCTTGGGCGCTCTCTGGTAATGCACCAGAACAAGTGGAACTCACTTTCGTTGTGGATCAAGATTTAAAAGGTGTGGATAAACCTTATTTTAGCCGCCTTTTCCGTCAAACTATTGCGAATGTAGAAGCCGTTGATTTTTCAATGAGCCATTATTTAGATCGCGCATTGGATGAATTAGATCCGATTGAAAAAGCGATTTTACGTTTAGCAGTTTATGAACTTCAATTTGAGCCGGATGTGCCGTATAAAGTGGCGATTAACGAGGCAATTGAAGTGGCGAAAGTGTTTGGTGCAGATGAAAGCCATAAATACATTAACGGTGTATTGGATAAAGTCGCTCCTGCATTAGGTCGCAAATAATTATTGAAATGTAGGGTAGACAAATGTCTGCCCTTTTTTTTTGGGTGCGCAGATAAAATGAGTTCGGGTGAATTTGATCTTATAGGGCGATATTTCTCAATACAAAAAGGCAATCAACACTTTGTTGATTTCAGTATTGGGGATGATTGTGCGATCACTCATATCCCTGAAGACTATCAGCTAGCGATTACCACCGATACAATGGTCGAAGGTACGCATTTTTTATCTTCCATTTCTCCAAAAGATTTAGCGTATAAAGCTATCGTGACAAATCTAAGTGATTTAGCTGCCATGGGCGCGAAACCCGCTTGGATTTCTCTTGCGCTGACATTACCTGAAGTTGATGAAAACTGGCTAAGCCAATTTAGTCAAAGTTTGTTTGATACATTAAATCAATATGATGTGACGTTAATTGGTGGCGATACAACGAAAGGTCCACTTTCTGTAACCATTACGGCACAAGGCTTTGTACCACAAGGAAAGGCTTTATTCCGTCACAAAGCGAAAGTTGGTGATTTAATTTATGTATCGGGAACGTTAGGTGACAGCGCGGCGGGTTTAAATTGGATTTTACAAGGTAAAAGTGCGGTCGATTTTGATACTGAATTTTTAGTAAAACGCCATTTTCACCCGACGCCACGCGTTGAATTCGGTCAAGCATTAGTGAATGTAGCGCATTCATGCATTGATATTTCAGATGGTCTCGTTGCCGATTTAGGGCATATTTTAATGAGAAGCCAATGTTCTGCGGAGATTGAGTTATCCTTCTTGCCTTTATCTACATCACTCAAAAAAACATATCGCTTAGAAAAAGCAGAAGCGTTTGCATTAAGTGGCGGGGAAGATTATGAACTTTGCTTTACGGTTCCAGCAAATAAAAAATCTGAGATTGAGAAGTTATCTCAATCGTTGAATGTACCTTGTACCTGTATCGGAAAAATTGTTCAGCAGAATAACAATCAGATTACTTTTTTAAAAGATGGACGTGTAATCAATTATCAAGCACCGTCTGGTTTCGATCATTTTAAGGATAAATAATGAATAGTTCACCACTTGATAGAGTTAGCTTAAAAAATCTAGTTCATTTACTTGCATTAGGTTTTGGTTCAGGACTCATTCGTCCAGCACCGGGTACATGGGGAAGTTTAGCTGGAACGATTTTAGGCTCCGCATTATTAGCTTGCCTTGGACTAAAAATCTTCTTAATTTTGACCGCACTTTGCTTTGCGCTTGGCTGTTATCTATGTCAAAAAACCGCAGATGATATGGGCGTTCATGATCACGGCTCCATTGTTTGGGATGAATTTGTTGGGGTATTTATCGTATTAGCCTCGATTCCAACTTTATCATTACCTTGGATTGTCATTGCCTTTGCACTGTTCCGTTTCTTCGATATCTTAAAACCTTATCCCATCCGTTATTTTGATCAAAAACTGGAAAGCGGTTTTGGCATTATGGTGGATGACGTTTTAGCGGCAGTTTATGCTGTTATCGTGATCGTGATACTACGTATTGTAGGCTTACCATGCTAAATTTGATGATTATTCATCTTGTTGGTTTACTTTCGCCTGGCCCAGATTTTTTCTATGTCAGCCGAATTTCTGCCATGAGTTCCCGTCGAGAAGCTATTGGTGGCGTGATTGGGATTACCATTGGCGTACTAATTTGGGCAACCGCAGCTGTTTTAGGACTTGCCATTATTTTTTCCACCATGCCAATTATTCAAGGTATTGTGATGATGCTTGGTGGAGCCTATTTAGTTTATCTCGGCATTAAAATGACAAAAGTAAAAACCAATGCGGTCTTTGATGAAAAGCAGAATGCAAATGTGCCAAATCAATCAACCTTAACGAGCATTATGAAAGGCTTATTAGTCAATTTATCTAATGCTAAAGTGGTGATTTACTTCAGCAGTGTGATGTCATTGGTTTTAGTGAATATTACCGAAACATCACAAATTTTGACCGCACTTACCGTGATTACCGTAGAAACCTTTTTATATTTCTACATCATTTCGGTGCTTTTCTCACGTTCTGTTGCAAAACAGTTTTATAGCCAATATAGTCGCTATATTGATAATGCAGCAGGGCTGATTTTTATTTTCTTCGGAATCTATTTAATTTATAGTGGCGTTCAACACGCTTTAATTTGATTAAAAAGGACAAAACATGACATTAAAAATTGCGATCGCCGGTGCAGGCGGAAGAATGGGGCGTCAATTAATTCAAGCCGTACATAATGCAGAAGGGGCAGAATTAGGTGCTGCTTTTGAGCGTAAAGGTTCCTCTTTAGTGGGCGCTGATGCGGGTGAGCTTGCAGGTATTGGTGCATTAGGCATCAAAGTATCAGATGATTTAAATGCAGAAAAAGACAATTTTGATTTGCTGATTGATTTCACGCGTCCAGAAGGCACGCTTGAGCATATCGCATTTTGTGTTGCTAATAACAAAAAAATGGTAATTGGTACCACGGGGTTTGATGATGCAGGTAAAGCCGCAATTCAAGCTGCATCAGAAAAAATTGCCATTGTATTTGCATCCAACTTCAGTGTGGGGGTGAATTTGGTGTTTAAACTATTAGAAAAAGCCGCTAAAGTGATGGGCGATTATTGCGATATCGAAATCATTGAAGCGCACCACCGCCACAAAGTAGATGCACCATCTGGCACCGCACTTTCTATGGGCGAACACATTGCGAAAACTCTTGGACGTGATTTGAAAACACATGGCGTATTTTGTCGCGAAGGCATTACAGGCGAACGCAAACGTGAAGAAATTGGTTTTTCTACCATTCGTGCCTCAGATGTAGTGGGTGAACATAGTGTCTGGTTTGCTGATATCGGTGAGCGCGTTGAAATTGCTCACAAAGCATCAAGCCGTATGACCTTTGCAAATGGCGCAGTGCGTGCAGGTAAATGGCTAGAAAAACAATCTCACGGATTGTTTGATATGACAGATGTGTTGGATTTGAATAATTTATAATTCTATTTCTAAATCACTTTCCACTCGACAACAACACAGCAAAATCTCATCGGGTTGAATAAAGGCAAGGGGCTCTTCAGCGTAGGAAACCTTGCCTTTTTTGATCTTCACGCGGCAAGAACCACAATAGCCAGAACGACATTGATATTCATGGTGAATTTGATGTTGTTCTAAAAAATTAAGCAGAGAAGTTTGGTTATCGAAATCTAAGGTGATTTGGTGCTGAATAAGATGGATTTTCATGAAACAAAATAAAACAAAATTTTGCTCATTATAGAAGAAAGAGAAGTAAAACTCACGGCTCTTTTGTTGTAATATAGCGAGCTAATATTCATCATAAGGGAAGAGCATGAGAACCTTTCTAAAATTAACGTGGATTTCAACCGCACTTTTATTAACGGCTTGTAGCACCATTTCAAAAGAGCCGGTTAAGCATATTGATATGTATGTAAAGCCTTATTACGATGCTAGAGATGGGCGACTTGAACAGATTAATGTGAACAAAGATATTGATGCGTTATTACTGAAAAATACACAAAAGGATTTTGAAAGTGCAGTCAATATTATTGAGAAAAAAGTGGATTTTGTTTCTCCGATGACAATGTTTGCACTTTCTGCTCGTGCTTATGATTTTGGCCTACGAGATGAAGCGGTAAAATGGTTTTATCGTGGGCAAAATCGTTTAATCACCGCTTTATATGTGTTGGATTTAGATAAATTAACAGTATCGAATAACACAGCATTTGGGCAATTAGTGGGACAGCATGTTAATCCGTATGCGTTCTGTGATTTGAATAAGCAACACAAAGCAGTGCAAGATGCCATTGACTGGGCTAAAAATCATCCGTATCAGACAGTGTTTTTACCTCAATTACCAAGCAAACATCAAGATAGAAAACAAGCATTAAAAGAAGCAGAGGCAAAACTTGATGCACGTTTAGTTGAGCAAGACCGCTATTTTGCTAATCCTGAAAATAAAGCGAAATGGGAAAAAGAACGCCAAGATAACTTGGTGAATGAACGATTTTGTTGGTAATTTTAAAAATCTTAAGGTTGCTTAAGATTTCATTAAGATTTGTTGTGTTTAATAAGCATCAACAAGGCGGCAATGAGGATAATCCTTCGCTTTGAAACATGATTAATTTATGCTTAATTCTATTTAGGAGAACATGATGAAAAAATTTGCTTTAGCAACCCTTTTAGCTTTATCTACTTCAGCAGCATTTGCTGGTTTTAATGGCAACACTGCACAAGGTGGCTTCCAAGGTGGTGATCAAGGTCAACAACTTACTGTTAAACAAGCATTATCTGCGAAAGATAATTCTATGATTACCTTAGTAGGTAACATCACTCAACAAATTGATGGTGATGAATATGTTTTCACCGATGGCACAGACCAAATCAAATTGGAAATTAAAAAGCGCGTTTGGAATGGTTTAAATGTGGGACCTCAGGATAAAATCCGCGTTTACGGTAAATTGGATAATGAACCTTTTGAAAAACCAGAGCTTGAAGTAATTAGCGTTGAAAAAGCGCAATAATTCATATAATTTGAAGTGGTGGGCAAAAGCCCGCCATTTTTTCGTTTTGAAAAAGAGAAAAGTGCGGTCAATATTATGCGAGTTTTATTAGTAGAAGACGATCCTCTGATTGGCAATGGTCTGCAAATTGGTTTAACGAAATCAGGCTTTATTGTAGATTGGTTTACCGATGGTCAAAGTGGATTAAATGCCTTAATCGGCGCGCCTTATGATGCGGTGGTATTGGATTTAACCCTGCCTAAACTGGATGGTTTGGATGTATTAAAACAATGGCGGTCAAATAATCAAGATGTGCCTGTATTGATTTTAACTGCGCGTGATACATTGGATGAACGCATTAAAGGCATTCAACAAGGTGCCGATGATTATCTTTGCAAACCCTTTGCCTTGGCGGAAGTGGTGGTGCGATTGCAGGCATTAATTCGTCGTCGTTATGGGCAAGTTAAACCTCAGATTGAGCATGGCAATGTCAAACTCGATCCTGCTCAACGTAAGGCTTGGTTGAATGAAGATGAAATTACATTAACCGGGCGTGAATATAAATTACTCGAACTTTTTATGCTGAATAAAGAACGAGTGCTTTCACGTGCGACTATTGAAGAAAAGCTATCAAATTGGGATGAAGAATTAAGTAGTGGTGCATTGGATGTGCATATTTATAATTTACGTCAAAAACTAGGTAAACAATTTATTCGTACTGTACATGGCATAGGCTATGCTTTAGGACAAGTTAATGAAAAATAAACGACTAAGTTTTCGTCTCTTAATCGGTTTAAGTTTGACCGCACTTTGTGTGTGGTGCATTGCCACAGCTGTAGCATGGACGGTCGTCAAAAAAGAAGCTAAAGATGTGTTTAATGCACAACAAGTGCTTTTTGCTGAGCGTTTAGCGACGTCTGATTTGAAAAATGTCTTATTAGATGAAAATGCTAACTTTCCACGTGGTGGATTTAAACCACAGAAACGTCATTACGATAATGACGCTCTAGCCTTTGCTATATTTTCTAACAAAGGCGAAAGACTATTAACCGATGGTGATAATGGCGACAAATTTATTTTTCAAAATAAGACCGGTTTTAGCAAAGAACATATTTTAGATGATGACGATGAATGGCTGATTTATTGGCAACCTGTCGGAAAAGGTGAACTTGTCATTGCGGTGGGACAAGAATTGGAATACCGCGAAGAGTTGGTCAATAAAATGGTCTTCAGCCAAACTGGGATTTGGTTTGCAGGATTGCCAATACTATTATTGGTTGCGTTTATCGTGATTTATCGAGCCTTAAAACCAATTAATCGATTGAGTCGAAACGTACAAGCTCGCCAACCAGGTGATGTATCATTATTAGAAACCGATGATGTACCAACGGAGATTTTACCGTTAGTCCAAAACTTAAATCAATTTTTCACACGTACCAGTGAGCAGTTGGAACGGGAGCGCCGTTTTGTTTCTGATGCTGCACATGAATTACGTAGCCCATTGGCCGCATTGCGCATTCAAACGGAAGTCGCACAGTTGGCAGGCGATGATGCACAAACTCGTGAAATGGCCTTAGCGCATTTAACCCAAGGTATCGACCGAGCAACCCAATTAATTGAACAGCTTCTTATGCTTTCCCGCTTAGAGAATCTCAAAGAATTAGATAACCTTGCTGATATTCATTGGTCGGAAATTATCACTTCGCTTATTAGTGATTTGTATTTTAGTGCACAACAACACAAAATCGAATTACAGTTTGAGCATCAGGGAGATCCTGCCGTTAAGCAAGGGCAGCCATTATTACTTGCGCAAATGTTGAGAAACTTGTTGGATAATGCGATTAAATATTGTCCTCAAGGCACTCAGGTGCGTGTGATTTTACAGCCTTGTAAAATTCTTATTGAAGATAATGGCGGAGGTGTTGCGCCAGAAGAATTAGCAAAATTAGGGCAGCGTTTTTATCGCCCCGCGGGACAAAATGAAAAAGGGAGTGGGCTTGGATTGTCTATTGTGGCAAGAATAGCAGAATTGCATCACTATCGTTTCCGATTAGACAATATTGAAGCTAACGGGCAAATTCAAGGTTTGCGAGCTGTCATTGAGTTATAAAAAAGGGCGTTTAATACGCCCTTATTTTTAAAACATTCCACCAATTAATTCCAGTCGACCTTTTTCAACTTTAATTTCTTTGGCAAATTTCTTAATCAGCATTTGTTTCATATCACTTTCATCCAAGGTATAAACCGGCATCCGACTTAATAGTGCTGCCACACCATCGCTTAATAGCGGCATAACATCTTGGAGTTGATCCATCACACTATTAGGTTCACCAGACCAGCGTAAAATCCGCAGATTTTTTAAATAAAGTGCCCCCTCTTCTGCGTTATATTCAGGAACAGCATCAAAGGTTAAATGCAATTTAGCTGGGTAAGTCTTACCGGATAAACGAATAAGCGTATCAGCCACACCACTCATTTCAACACGATTGCTTTCAGTTTGCCCGATTTGAGTTACTAAATCTTTCAGCGCATAATCCACTGAAAATAACCCTGGAATACCGAGTTTGTCATTAATCGTGCCTTTTTCACTTAAATACTGGTTAATTTGTTGTTCGCTGATGCTAAAAGGGGAAGCTTGTACAGATAGCGTGCAGAAACCTAATGTCAGCACGGTAAGCAATTTTTTCAAAAAATGCATATTTTTCTCCTTGATTGAAAAAGAATAAAAATTTTGTAGAATGTATCGCTTATCTTTTCAATACACAATAAAAATTTAAGTAGAGATTATGACTTCGTCATTTAAAGAGCATGTGCAGAAGCTTCTTGAAAAACACCGTGGGGAACGTGTTTTCCAATTTGAATATTTAGGGAAACATTATTGGTTAAAACAACCCGAGCAATTAAAAGGGATATGGTTATTATTAAAACCGCATCCAAAGCAACATTTTAAAGAAGAATGTGAGATTCTTCAGCACCTGAATAATATTGGTGCACCAGTACCTAAATTATGTGATTTCGGAGATGATTATTTAGTATTGGAAGATGCGGGGCCAACATTAAACAGCTGGCTGAATGATGAAAAATTGTCTTGGGCAGAAAAATCACATATTTTGCATTCAGCGATGGAGATATTGATTAGTCTTCATCAACAAGGCATTATTCATGGTCGTCCAGCCATACGAGATATTGCATGGAGAGATGGTCAGATTAGTTTTATGGACTTTGAATCCCATTCAAAAAGCCATAATGAACATTGGTTGATTACACGTGATATGCTAGCATTTTTATACAGTTTGTGTCGTGTGAAAGGCTTAGATGATGAAAAGCTTGGTGAATTATTTGATTATTATAAATCTCACTGTCCAACGATTTATTGGGCTGATATGT
>CABSZQ010000017.1 GCA_902482195.1 uncultured Haemophilus sp. | reverse complement strand
AATTAAGCCTACCCCACCGAGCATACCCAGTGCAATACCACCTTTTTTTGCCCCGTAAAACAAACAGATAAGAACAATAACAAGCTGAATAGCAAACTGGCTACCTTCACCTAGGTTCATTAGAAAATCCATAAGATACTCCGAATCATTTTATGGTTAATTAGAAAAAAATTTGGACCAAATATTAGCACTAAAATTAACTCATAATAAGTATTTTTAGGGTAAATTTTGTTTTAAATCAAAAAATAGGGGAACCAAACAATAAAAGCAAATCTGAGAAAGATTAAATAAAGGAAAGTGCGGTCGGAAATTTAAAAGATTTAGATGTATCTTGTTTTATTTGAAGATAAAGAATTTAGAAAAGAAATTTAAAGAAAAAAATTAGGCGACCTAAAAGATCGCCCAACTTAAAAATTACTGATTGTTTTGAACGTAGTCAATCGCAGATTGAACAGTTGTGATTTTTTCAGCTTCTTCATCAGGAATTTCGATATCGAATTCTTCTTCTAAAGCCATTACTAATTCAACTGTATCTAAAGAATCCGCACCTAAATCTTCAACGAAAGAAGCTTCTGGTTTTACGTCTTCTTCTTTAACACCTAATTGTTCAACGATGATTTTTTTCACGCGTTCTTCAATACTCATTTGTTTTTCCTATTGTTGTTTTAACTCATTTAAGAGCGGTTAGTGTATGCATTTTTGATAAAGTTGCAACTATTTCTTAGGTGGTCGCACCACAAAAAAATAGGCAATGTAAAAACACATACAGAGAAAAAGTTACATTGCGATTGGGATTTTATCATTAACTAAACTGCTTTGCTATATTTTATAGACAAAATCCCAGATATATCTCCCCTAAAGGGTTAGCTCATATATAAGCCGCCATTTACATGTAATGTGGTACCTGTAATATAAGCTGCATCATCAGAAGCTAAAAACGCCACAGCTTTTGCAATATCTTTTGGTTCACCTAAACGACCTGCAGGGACATTACCTAGAATACCTGCTTTTTGTTCTTCAGTAAGCACTTCAGTCATATCTGTTGCGATAAAGCCGGGTGCTACAACGTTTACGGTAATGCCACGTGATGCCACTTCTTTCGCTAAACCTTTAGAGAAACCAATCAAGCCTGCTTTTGCTGCACAATAGTTAGATTGACCCGGATTGCCCATTGAGCCCACCACTGAACCGATAGTAATGATACGACCGAAACGTTTTTTCATCATTGAGCGTAACATTGCTTTAGAAAGATGGAATACAGAAGTTAAGTTGGTTTGCATAATATCGAACCATTCTTCATCTTTCATACGCATTAATAAGTTATCGCGTGTGATACCTGCGTTATTCACAAGAATATCAATATCACCAAATTGCTCTTTAATTTGTTCTAATACGGCATCAATGCTTTCTTTGTCTGCCACATTTAATACTAAACCTTTGCCTTTATCGCCAAGGTAATCAGAAATTGTCTCTGCACCTTTTTCAGAGGTTGCGGTACCAATTACAAATGCACCTTTTGATGCTAATTCTTCTGCAATTGCGCGGCCAATACCACGTGTTGCACCTGTCACTAATGCGATTTTATTTTGCATTTTTAATCCCCTTTTATGCTAATAATGCTTCAACAGCATCTAATGATGCCACATCATTTACTGATGTTGCTTGTAATTCTGCTACGATACGTTTTGTTAAACCGTTCAATACTTTACCTGGGCCGATTTCAACTAAAACCTCTACACCATCTTGTGTCATTTTCTCAACAGTTTCAGTCCAACGAACTGGACTATATAATTGACGAATAAGTGCGGTACGAATTTCTGCACTTTCTGTTTCCGCTTTCACATCCACGTTATTTAATACTGGTGTTGCTGGCGCATTAAGCGTAATGCCTTCAAGTGTTACAGCTAATTGCTCTGCTGCTGGTTTCATTAATGCGCAATGTGAAGGCACGCTTACCGCTAATGGTAAAGCACGTTTTGCACCCGCTTCTTTACATAATGCAGCCGCACGCTCTACCGCTTCTTTCGCTCCCGCAATGACTACTTGGCCTGGTGAGTTAAAGTTTACCGCAGATACGACTTCACCTTGCTCGGCTTGTTTACATGCATTGATAATCGCTTCATTGTCTAAACCAATAATCGCATACATTGCACCAGTACCTTCTGGTACTGCTTGTTGCATTAATTTACCGCGTAATTCGACTAATTTGATCGCGTCTTTAAAATCAATGACACCCGCACAAACTAATGCTGAATATTCACCTAAACTGTGACCAGCCATCACACTTGGTTGTAATTGTGGGTATTTTTCTTGCCATACACGGAAGATCGCAACGGATGCCGCTAATAATGCCGGCTGAGTTTGCCAAGTTTTATTTAATTCTTCTGCTGGACCTTGTTGAACCAAGTTCCATAAATCATAGCCAAGCGCTTCAGATGCTTGTTTAAAAGTCTCAGTGACTACCGGATATTCGTTAGCAAGATCAGCTAACATGCCAACAGCTTGAGAACCTTGTCCTGGAAAAACCATTGCAAATTTTTTCATGTTTTCTTCCTATTTCTTCATCGTTAAAATGTTGAAAGTGCGGTCAAATTTAACCGCACTTTTAAAATTCTGTCGGGATTCTAACAAAATAATTAGAATCGCACCAATGCTGAACCCCAAGTCCAACCACCGCCAAAAGCTTCGAGTAAAAGCAATTGACCGCGTTGAATTCGGCCATCTCGCACCGCTTCATCTAAAGCTGTTGGTACAGTCGCCGCACTGGTATTTGCTGTACGATCAAGCGTTACCACTACTTGCGACATATCCATCTCTAATTTTTTCGCTGTCGCAGTGATAATACGTAAATTCGCTTGATGTGGCACAAGCCAGTCAATATCTGTTTTTTGGAGATTATTGGCAGAAAGGGTTTCTTCCACCACATTAGAAAGCTCACGTACCGCTAATTTAAAAGTTTCATTACCTTGCATTTCAATATAGCCAGATTTCTCCACGCCACGCTCAGCTTGTGGAAGTAGTAATGCCGCATTATTATCTGGCGATGCATGTAAATGCGTTGAAATAATGCCTTCTTGCTCTGATGCTTCTAAAATCACCGCACCCGCACCATCACCAAATAACACGACAGTGCTACGATCGGTTTCGTCTAATTTACGCGAGTTAAGATCTGCACCAATCACAAGGGCTTTTTTCACGCTACCTGAACGAATAAATTTATCCGCCACGCCTAAAGCATAAACAAAACCGGTGCAAGCTGCCGCTAAATCAAAAGAAACCGCATCTTCAATGCCTAATAAACCTTGAACTTGGCAAGCTGAACTTGGATAAGCGTGAGAACCACTGGTTGTCGCAACGATGATCAACTCAATTTCTTGAGGATCAAGATTGGCCATTTCAAGTGCTTTTTTAGCTGCTTCACATCCCATTGTTGCAACAGTTTCATCTGCTGCAGCAATACGACGTTCACGAATGCCTGAACGTGTCACGATCCATTCATCTGAAGTATCAACCATTTTTTCCAAATCCGCATTGGTACGAATATGGCTCGGCAAATAGCTACCGGTGGATAAAATTCTACTATTCATAATATCAAAACTTATTAATTAATAACGTTGTAAACCCGCCAAGATTTTTTGTGGAATTTGCAAACGCGCTTGCAAAGCTGCATCCGCAATTGCACGAGCAAATGCATCCACATTTGCACTGCCATGGCTTTTCACCACAACAGCCGTTAATCCGAGTAAAGACGCCCCATTATATTCATCAGGGTTAATGCGTTTCAAGCGATGATAAGCATCCTTAAAGAAAAAACGCAGAATAAATTTGGCAAGCGATTTAAAAATAGGCTGTTTTTCTTTTCCTTTCAGAAGAGATAACAGATTTTTAGCTGCCCCTTCAAGGGTTTTTAATGCAATATTTCCCGAAAACCCATCAGTCACGATCACATCAGTCACACCATTTAATAAAAGGTTACCTTCAATAAAGCCGGTATAATTAAGTGCGGTCGATTTTTCTAATAAATTCGCGGCTTCACGAATGGATTGATGTCCTTTAATTTCTTCCACACCAATATTGAGTAAGGCAATGCGTGGATAAACTAAGTTCAATCGGTTTTCGGCAAAGATCGAGCCCATGACGGCAAATTCATAAAGATTTTGAGCAGAACATTCTACGTTTGCGCCTAAATCTAACATCACGGTTTTATCACCCGTCATCGACGGTAATAAGGATACCAACGCTGGGCGTTGAATCCCCTCTAAAGGCTGTAAGAGAACCTTTGACAATCCCATTAATGCGCCCGTATTTCCTGCGCTGACACAACCTTGCGCCTCGCCTTTCTGAACCATTTCAATAGCTAAACGCATCGACGAGCCTTTGCTATGACGCAATGCATGAGAAATACCTTGATTATTATCAATAGTCTTAGTGCAATGATGAATTTGAATACGTTCTAAAAGGGAAGAAGGTGCATTTTCCAGTAAAGGGGAAATTTGTTGGCTATCGCCAAACAGCACTAAAGAGAGCATTGGATCTGCTTCCAACGCTGAAAGAGATGCGGGGATAGTAATACGGGGACCAATGTCCCCGCCCATCACATCTAACGCTAAGGTTAGACGGTTCAAGTGAATACCTTATAAGTAAAATTACTTATTAATCACTTTGCGACCACGGTAGTAACCGTCAGCAGTTACGTGGTGGCGTAAGTGAGTTTCACCGCTTGCTTTATCCACTGATACTGCAGCAGTAGTTAATGCATCGTGTGAACGACGCATATCACGACGTGAACGAGATTTTTTGTTTTGTTGAACAGCCATTGGCTATACTCCTAAATTTAATTTACTTTTGCTTTAAATTAGCTAATACAGCGAACGGGTTCGGTTTTTTTGCCAATTCTTCAGGCAATTCGCCAAAAACCTGTTCGTGCGCGGACACTTCACAGTGTTCAGATGAATGCATTGGGACAAGCGGTAGAGCTAAAATAAGTTCGTCTTCCACTGCACCAAGTAAATCTATTTCACCAAACTCATTAAATTCGATTGGCTCATAAATTTCCGGCAAGTCATCAGCCTGATCCCAATTAGCCACTGGACTATACATAAAATGACACTCCAATGTTTGTTTGAATGGTTCACCACAACGTTGACAGTCTAATTCGACATCAACTTGTACTTGCCCTTTCATCACCACTAATTTTTGTGGATCAATATAAAACGATAATGTTACCTGTGCATCGCTGAGCACTTTCCCCGTAGATTCAGCTAAACGCACTAACTGACTAGCGGTATAATAACCATCATAATCAATTCTTTGTTGAGCGTCTTTAACCGGATCAACGGTTAGGGGTAGTTTTACCTTTTGCATAGGGTGCGAATATTACCTGTTGTCAATAAAATAGTCAAAGGAAATTCGCACTAATTATGAGAAAAGTTCAATCTCTATCTAAACTCTCTCGAGAGTTGCACCTTTGCAAAGTGCGGTCATTTTTTCCTGTGTTTTACTCGGCATGCTCACTCAAGAAGCCACCACTTTGGTGTTTCCAAAGTCGAGCATAAAGGCCATTTTGTTCAAGCAATTCTGCGTGAGTCCCTTGCTCGACAATTTGTCCTTTATCTAACACAATTAAACGATCCATTGCTGCAATAGTGGATAAACGGTGAGCAATGGCAATAACTGTTTTATTTTCCATCATCTTATCGAGACTTTCTTGGATCGCCACTTCTACTTCTGAATCTAACGCACTGGTCGCTTCATCCAACAGTAAAATTGGTGCATCTTTTAACATGACACGCGCAATGGCAATACGCTGGCGTTGTCCACCCGAGAGTTTTACCCCACGTTCACCAACATGGGCATCATAGCCTTTTCTACCTTGCGCATCGCTGAGATAAGGGATGAAATCGGCTGCCTCCGCACGTTTAGCCGCATTGATCATTTCTTCATCTGTCGCGGTTGGGCGACCATAAATGATGTTATCGCGAACAGAACGGTGTAAAAGAGAGGTATCTTGTGTTACAAGACCAATCTGACTACGAAGGCTTTCTTGGCTTACATCTAAAACATTTTGACCATCAATGGTAATTGAGCCTTCTTGTGCCTCGTAGAAACGTAGAAGTAAATTCACAATAGTTGATTTGCCTGCACCAGAACGACCAATTAAGCCCACTTTTTCACCCGGTTTGATGATGAGATTAAAATGGTTAAGCAACGGTTTATTTGGATCATAGGCAAACGAAACATTGTTAAATTTGATCTCACCTTGTTTTACTTCTAATGGAACACAATTTGGCTTATCAACAATAGTATGCGGTTTGGTTAGCGTTGCCATACCATCATTCACTGTCCCGATATTTTCAAATAAACGAGCTGATTCCCACATAATCCAACGAGAAAGACCATTTACACGTAGCGCCATCGCGGTTGCAGTAGCCACCGCCCCCACGCCCACTTGGCCGTTTTGCCATAACACCACGCCTAAAATCGCGGTGCTTAACGTTAAGAAGATATTGGTTGCATAAGTTAAGGTATCTAATGAACTCGCCAAACGCATTTGTGCATGCACGGTGACCATAAATTCTTCCATAGAACGTTTTGCATAATTCGCTTCTCTCGCATCATGTGAAAATAGTTTCACCGTTGCAATATTTGAGTAAGCATCCGTAATACGTCCTGTCATTAGAGAGCGCGCATCAGCTTGTCGTTGTGCTGTTTTCGCTAAACGAGGAATAAGCAAACGTAAAATAGTCACAAATGCCACAATCCACAAGAAAAACGGCACTAAAAACCAGGTATCTAAAGCCGCAAGCACCAAACCTGATGTAATAAAATAGACGGCAACATACACCAGCATATCCGCAATGGTCATGACGGTATCACGCACCGCAAGAGCAGTTTGCATCACTTTCGCCGATACACGGCCTGCAAATTCATCTTGATAGAAGCTTAAGCTTTGTCCTAGCATCAAACGGTGGAAATTCCAACGCAAACGCATTGGAAATACCCCTTGTAGCGTTTGTAAGCGTACATTCACACCTACGAATAACCATACAATACTGAAAATGAGCAAAGCTGCCATGCCAGCAAGCAAATGCCCTTTTTCTTGCCAAAGCGTGCTTGGTGTATAAGCGCCTAGCCAGTCCACCAATAACCCCATAAATTGGAAAAGTAAGGCTTCCATTACACCAATACCGACCGTCAATACCGCAAGTAAAAAGATCCAGCCTTTCATACCATCAATGCTTGACCAAATAAAACGGAACAAGCCTTTTTCAGGCGTCGTTGGATCGCTTTCCGGATAAGGATTTAAACGGTTTTCAAACCATGAAAATATTTTATTAAACATAACAATACCTTAAAAAATTAAAGGCGACAGAGCCGCCTAAAGTGCGGTCATTATAACGCAAGTTTTAAACGATGGGCTAAGTTTTGCGAAATTGGCTTGGTGAAAGCCCATAAATTGCTTTAAACGCCTTACTAAAATGTGCTTCTGATTGATACCCCACTTCAAGGGCAATCGCTAAAATGGTCTTTTGCGTATTTTTCAATAAAACGGCCGCCATTTCTAACCGCACTTGTGTGAGAAATTTTCCTGGAGGCATCCCTAATTGCTGTTGAAAGATCCGCATAAAGGTCGCACGAGACATGGATGCCAACTCTGCTAATTGCTCAATATTCCAATCTAATTGAGGTGAAAACAGGATTTTTTCAAGGACTTGATTCAGCCTTTTATCCTGCAACGCAGCTAATAAGCCTTGATTGAGCAAACCTATTTGCTGAGCATGACGTAAAATATAAATAAACAACACATTTGATAGTGCATCAATCACCGATTTTGTGCCTTGCTCCGGTTTCTCGGCTTCTTGTAAAAAAAGTGAAACCAAGAGCTGCACAGGCGTATTTTGCAGCGAAAGATGCAAATAATCTGGTAATGAATCAATTAATAATGACGGTTTTTGGTAATAAAATGTCCCACAAAACATCTTCAAATCGGGCGTACCGGCCCCTATTTGATGAACATTAAAAAGTTCATTTGATTGCGCTCGCTGTAGGCTATTCTCTCTTTTTTGTTGAGAATTGCCCAAAAAGTGCTGTCGATTTTGAGGGAGAAAAAAGAGATCGCCTTTCTTCAAATGAAACTGTTTTCCCGCAAAGGTTACCCAGCACTCACCTTGCTCGATTAAATGAAATAAACCTTGATATTCCGCCGCATCTGGCTGATGTTCAACTTGCCAATCCCCTTGAAACAAGCAGCGAATATTGATTTCCCCTCGCACTTGCGCCAGCTGTGTTAATTTATCTAAATAATCCATTGTGAGATTTTCCGTCTAAAAGTTAAGACAATTTGACAAGTATCATACGCTAATCTGCTTATAATTCCTCTCGAAATTTGTACTAAATTTAAGGAGAAAAACAATGTTTGCAGATTGGAAAAATGATGTAGCACACGTTAAAAAATCATTCGGTGCATTAGGTAAAAAATACCCTAAAATGTTACAAGCTTACGGCGCATTAGGTGCAGCTGCAGCAGAAGGTAACGTATTAGATGCCAAAACCCGTGAATTAATTGCATTAGCAGTCGCAGTAACAACACGTTGTGAAAGCTGCATTGGCGTGCACGCTGATGAAGCGGTGAAAGCAGGTGCAACTGAAGAAGAAGTGGCAGCAGCATTAGCGATGTCTATCGCATTAAATGCAGGTGCAGCTTACACCTACTCTCTTCGTGCATTAGAAGCTTACAACGCACAAAAAGGCGAATAATTCGCAAGGAACTTTATGATTCTTTTAGCCCTCATTTGAGGGCTTTTTTTTATCTCTAAAATTGACCGCTCTTTAAAATAAATTCAAAGCTCTCATCTGAGCTACCACTTGCTCTACCTGAATTTCAGCCATTAAATTTTTGCCTTTTAATTTTGTCGCCCAAGGCAATTCAATTGAAGGTTTTCCTTGTTCTTTTTGCACATTTTCTTCATATACCGACACCACATTATCCAGATTATGATAAGGCGCAGTGCGCAATGGATTGTGATAGGCATACAATCCAATGACAGGTGTTCCTTGCGTGGTAGCGATATGAGCTGGACCAGAATCAGGCGAGATGACTAAATTTGCTTGATGAATTAATGCAGCAAGTTGTTTCAAACTGGTTTTTCCAGATGCATCAACCGGTTCAAAATCACAAAGTGCGATAATTTTTTTCACCATTTCTAATTCGCGTTTTGCCGGCGAGCTACAAAAAATCACATTCACATTATGTTGATGAGCAATATTTGCCACTTCAGCATAACGCTCCACCAACCAATCTTTCTCGGCTTTACTAGAGCAAGGAGAAATAATCAGATTTTTGCGCGTTGGATCGATAAATTGTTTAGCGTATTCTCGATCTGAATCAGAAATTGCCAATTGCCAAGAAAGCATTTCCGCCTGTGGCACTCCTAGATAATCCGCAAAAGCCATGAAACCATCTAGCACATGAGGCGTTTCAGGATCTTGAACTCGACGATTCACAAATAACCATTGTCCCTCTCGAGAACGTTTTTTGCCAAACCCAATTTTATATTTCGCTTGAATACCAAGAGAGATAATAGAAGCACGAAATGCCGTCTGCATATTCAAAAGCGCATCAAATTGATTGTTTTTCAAAAACATCCATAAATTCCACACGCCTTTCCAACCACTCTTTTTATCGTAAGGAACCAGTTCCACGCCTTCAATACCAGAAAGCAAGCCCATTTCTGTTTTCCCCACAATCCACGTTAATTTGGTTTGCGGCCAATGACGTTGAATATGCTGCACCACAGCAAGTGCATGGCAAACATCCCCCACCGCAGACAAACGCAAAATACAAAGTGATTTAGGGGGAGAGGTAAAAAGTGGAGAATGGGACATTTGAGTTCCTCGCGCATTTAATTTCCGTCTATTTTAAAGTAGAATGAGAGCATTTTCTATTATTCGGTTCAACTAAAATGCTTGAATTCCAACAAGATAATCAATTCTTTCTTTTTAATCTCACAGAAAAACCAACAGAGCCCGCTTCATTTTTTGAATCGGCTTTTTGGGAAAAACAACAACGTATTACCGGTTCAGCCAAAGGACGCGGCACAACCTACTTCCTGAATACAAAAGATCTGTTTGGTGTAAACACTGCCCTTCGTCATTATTATCGCGGTGGTTTATGGGGAAAACTCAATAAAGATCGCTATCGTTTTCAATCATTGACTGAAACTCGCAGCATGGCGGAATTTCAGCTTTTAAATCAACTCCATCAAGCAGGTGTAGCCGTACCCAAACCGATTGCTGCACGTGTTAAAAAAGGCAAACTAGGAATTTGCTACCAAGCGGATATCTTGAGTGAAAAGATCGAAAATGCCCAGGATCTGACCGCACTTTTACAAACACAGCAACTGCCGAATGACATCTGGCAAGCTATTGGTAAATTAATTCGCCAATTACATGATTTGCAAATTTGCCATACGGATCTCAATGCCCATAATATTCTCGTTCAACAACTCGGAAATGAACAAAAATGTTGGCTCATTGATTTCGATAAGTGCGGTCAAAAATCAGGAGATTCTTGGAAACAAGGCAACCTAGAAAGATTACACCGCTCTTTTGTCAAAGAAGTCGGCAGAATGAATATTCAATTCAATGAAGAAAATTGGGATGAATTGTTGAAAGGATATAACGCCTAAAACACATTAGAAAAAGGCAATAAAAAAAGATCGCTTAATGCGATCTCAATAAA
>CABSZQ010000016.1 GCA_902482195.1 uncultured Haemophilus sp. | reverse complement strand
GTTGAGTATGACCAATCATGCCCAAATTGCCGAAACCTAATTCCAAACACATTTTCGGCAATTGGGTGGTTTTACCTGAACCGGTTTCCCCTGCCACCACAATGACCTGATGTTCAGAAAGCAGTTTTTGAATTTCAGCTTTGCGTTGGTTAACCGGCAAACTCTCTGGAAAAACAATCGGATTTTTGACCGCACTTTTACGATTTTCTACACGTAATCTTGCTTGTTCAATTTGCTGTTGGATTTCAGCTGCAACAGCTTGTTGAGCCTCTTGGCTTTTAATTTTTCCAATACCATGAATGCGAGCGGATAAACGACGTTGATCCACCAGCATGATATCCTTGAGTTTCGAAAAAAGAGATTGTTGTATCGGGTTTAATTCACGTTTGACTGATTTGTTCTTCATACTGATTTACTTTTAAAACCACCGTAAGCCAAGCAAAGCCAACCAATTAAAAATAACGTGCCTCCAATCGGTGTCACCCAAACAAGGAATTTGCCTGCACCAAGCGCAAGTGCATAAAGGCTGCCACTAAAAAGAAGAATACCGTATGCCCAAGTCCCTGCAGCAAGATTAACTATTTTGTTTGCAACCAATGATTCACGGCATAATTGCAAAATGCCAATCGCTAAAATCGCAATGGTGTGGAACATTTGATATTTCACACCCGTTTCAATCCACGCTAATTCTTTAGGTTCTAAAACCTTGCTTAATCCATGTGCAGCAAAAGCACCAATCGCCACACATAAAAAGCCACTTAATCCCGCAATAAATAACCATTTGTTTTTCATCTAAAATTTTCCTACTAATATCGCTAAAATACCGGCGGCGATAAGTGGACCTACCGGAATGCCTCCTAAGAAAGACACACCAATAATCGTACCAATTAATAATCCTGTCACCAAAACAGGTTGTTCACTCATTAATGGCACACCTTTCCCCGCAAGCCATGCGACGAATATCCCTGTTAAAATAGAAACACCCATTTTCCAGTTTAAAAATGAACTGAGATCGGGCAGTTGGATTTTTCCCGACACTAATGGCGCTAGGACACCAATCGTTAAAATGATGATCCCGATTTTGACACCGTATTGTTCGAGTATAGGAATGTATTTGGATAATAAAGTTTGCTGCATAATTAACAGCACGGAGGCTGAGATGGTAATCGCGCTATTTTGGCTAATTAAACCTAAAACAATTAATAAAACCAATAACAACGCGACCATATTGAGTTGTAATGTCATAATACCTCTAAAGTGCGGTCAAAAAACTGACCATTTTTATGCGTGTAAAGTTTTTGTAAATTATACCAATTTCTTGCTTTTCTGTGTTTTTTATTTAGTGAAAAAAGGCTAGAATGCAAGTCAACTTTCTTCTCATACTCCCTGTTTTTACTAAGGTTTTTTGCCCTATGTCGAATGCCGTCAGCCCTGAATTAATTAAAACTGTAGTCCTGCTTGCTACTAGTGTAACCATTGTGCCGCTTTTTAAGCGTATTGGCTTAGGTAGCGTGTTGGGTTATTTAGTGGCGGGATGTTTAATTGGTCCTTCGGTGTTCGGTGTAGTGAAAGATGCGGAATCAGTTCTCCATATGGCGGAACTGGGCGTGGTGATGTTCTTATTCATTATCGGGTTGGAAATGCATCCAGAGCGCTTATGGGCAATGAGAAAAGCAATCTTTGGGCGAGGTTTTCTACAAGTAGGGCTATGTGGTGTTCTGCTTACCTTTGCCGGTATCTATATTTTACATCTTCCTAAAGAAGTCGCGTTTATTGCAGGTATGGGCTTTACCCTTTCTTCCACCGCGATTGTAATGCAGGTATTAGAAGAACGCGGCATTACGAATACACCAAAAGGCCAAAGGGTGATTTCAACCTTAATTTTTGAAGATTTATCCATTGTGCCATTATTGGCTTCTATTGCCTTTTTAACGCCTGAAACCAAACACATTGAACATCAAACCAACTGGACATCTATTGCTATTGCACTCGGTGCCGTTGTCGGTTTAGTGGTTGCGGGTAAGTGGTTAATGAACCCTATTTTCCGCTTGATTTCTAAAGCCCATATTCGTGAAATGATGACAGCAGCTGCTTTGCTTGTGGTATTAGGGGCGGCATTAGCCATGGAAGCGAGTGGCCTTTCAATGGCGATGGGTGCATTCGTTGCGGGTGTAATGCTTTCAGAATCCGCATTCCGCCACCAATTAGAAGCCGATATTGAACCATTCCGTGGTTTATTGCTCGGTCTCTTCTTTATGGGCGTGGGAATGTCGCTTGACCTCAGTTTAGTCTTCAATGATGCAGTTTGGTTGTTAGGTATCGTATGCCTTTACATCGTCGGCAAAGCCTTAGCCGTTTATACCGTGGCACGTATTACGAAACTAGACCGAAAAGAATCAGTTGGCCGAATGACCATCATGGCACACGGTGGTGAATTTGCATTCGTACTTTTCTCTGCTGCGACCACTGCAGGCGTGATAACAAAAGATCAAAATGCAACCTTCACTGCTGCGGTCATTATCTCGATGCTATTCTCTCCATTAATTGGTTTATTGATGCGTAAAATCAACCAACGTAAATCAACAAATCAAGAGGAAAAAGTCGATACGAGCGATCTTGATCCAATTGTGGATTTAGAAGATAGCGTACTCGTGATTGGTTTTGGTCGTTTCAGCCAAATCGTATGTCAATCGCTTCTTGTTCGTGGCATTAACGTATCGGTGATTGACCGCAACATCGAAAACATCCGTGCGGCAGCCAAATTTGGTTTTAAAGTTTATTACGGTGATGGCATTCGCCTTGATGTATTACGTGCTGCCGGTATCGAAAAAGCCAAATGTGTCGTCATCGGGATTAACGATACCCAACGTATTGAAAATATTGTTCAGAATCTGAAAGATGCTTATCCGAAACTTCCAATTTTAGCTCGAACTTATGACCGTAAAACGACAGTAAGTCTTATTAAGCGAGATGTGGACTTTATTGTACGTGAGACCTTTGAATCTGCGCTTACACTTAGTCATGCAACATTGATGCAATTAGGTATCAATAAAATTGAAGCTGATGAGGTCATTGCAGAAGTTCGTTACTTAGATCAAGAACGATTGAATGAAGAAGTTTTACATGGTTTTTCTACGGACATCATCCGAAAATATTGGATGCCGAAACCTTTCATTAAACCACATTCTGATGCTGAAGCACTAAACGAAGAAACGGCTGAGATTTTAGAAAAAGAAGATGACACCAATGACGAAGCAGCGGTTGAAACCCTTCTTCATGATGATTCTGAAGCCGAAAAACAAAAAGAAGTCGAATAATAAAAAAGCCCGATAAATCATTATCGGGCTTTTCTATTAGGCTTTCATTGTCACAATCCAGCAATTGTGGATTTGCTTATTCCGCTCAAAATCAAGTGGCAAAGTTTTCGCTGAAATTTCGACCGCACTTAATCCCAATTCATCTAACGCATCAAAATCCATTTTAAAACCTCGTTTATTGTTCGAGAACACGATGGTGCCGTTAGGACGTAAAATACGCTTAAGATTACACATTAATTTGATGTGGTCACGTTGAACATCCCAGCTGTCTTCCATACGTTTAGAATTCGAGAATGTTGGCGGATCCACGAAAATCAAATCAAACTGTCGATCACATTTCTCTAACCACTGCAAACAATCTGCTTGTATGAGCTTGTGCTGTTTGCCTTCGATATCATTTAAAATCAGGTTTTGCTCTGCCCAGTTTAAATAGGTGTTAGACATATCCACGGTCGTTGTTGATTTTGCCCCACCTAATGCTGCATGCACTGTTGCAGAACCGGTATAAGCGAAAAGATTGAGGAAATCTTTACCTTTTGCCATTTCACCAAGCATTTTACGGGTTAAACGATGATCTAAGAATAATCCTGTATCCAAGTAATCTGTTAGATTCACCCAAAGCTGTGCGCCGTATTCATTTACATAGAAATATTCGCCTTTATTGGCCAATTTTTCATATTGATTGGTGCCTTTTTGTTTTTGACGGACTTTCAAAATCAGTTTATTGGTTTCAATTCCAGTGACTTGTAAGGTTGCAGTCACTGCATCCAATAAACGCTGACGCGCTTTGTTTTCATCAATATTTTTCGGTGCGGCATACTCTTGCACCACAATATGATCGCCATAACGATCCACCGCTACGTTATATTCCGGTAAATCAGCATCATATAAACGATACGCATCAAGGCCTTGCTGTTTCGCCCATTTTTCAATTTTCTTGATATTTTTCTGTAAGCGATTCGCAAAATCTACCGCGACCGTTGAAGTGCGGTCAAATTCAAGCGGATTTTCAACCGCACTTTCTTTACGTTCAGAAATTTGATAATTCTTTTGAACACAATCTAACGGACCATTTTTCGCTTTAAATTGACGATGAGAACGCATACGCAAGCAATCAAGCAACGTAGATTCACTACTGAAAATTGACGCATTCCAACCACCAAATTCATTTTTAAGACGTTGTCCAAAGACTGAATATAGTGCAATCAAAGCAGGCGTTGTGCCTAAACGCTCACCATAAGGCGGGTTACAAATCACCGTTCCCACTTCATCTGGACTTGGATTTTTTAATGCGGCGACATCACCTTGTTTCCACTGAATTAAATGTGCCACACCTGCATTTTGTGCATTCTTTTGCGCTTTTTTCAGTACGCGATGATCGAGATCGAAGCCATAAAAATGCGGTTTTGGATTTTGATTAAAATAAGTTTCTGCTTGCTGTACTGCTTCTGCTTTTACCTTATCCCAAGCATCTTGATTATGCCCTTTCCAGCAATCAAAGCCCCAATGTAAACGATGTAATTGCGGCGCAATTTCTGCTTCCATCTGCGCGGCTTCAATTAGCAAGGTGCCCGAACCGCACATTGGATCCACTAATGGTGTCCCTTTTTTCCAACCTGAACGCAGCACAATCGCTGCGGCTAAGGTTTCACGTAAAGGCGCTTGCCCTGTATCTTCACGATAACCACGTAAATGTAATGCTTCGCCACTTAAATCGAGTGAAACGACGAGCTCTTCTTTATTCAAATAAACATGAATTCGCACATCTGGATAGTCTTTATCCACATTTGGACGCGCTTTCCCTTGTCGTTCAAAATAATCCACAATGGCATCTTTCACACGCATCGCACCAAATTGAGTGTGACGAATTTCTTGGTTTGTCCCGTTGAAATCAACAAAAAATGTAGCTTTCTCATCAAAATAACTTAACCAATCCTGCCCTGTCACAATTGAATACAAGTCTAAATCACTATACACCTTGCCATTTACAATAGGTAACAAAATACGTGACGCTAAACGTGACCATAATAAGCTACGATAAAGTGCTTCATCATCAGCCTGAAAATGTACGCCGCCTTGTGCAATTTTACATTCCGTTGCACCAAGCTCTGTCAGTTCGACTTTTAAGAGTTCTTCAAAACCACGGGCAGTTGTGGCAAATAATTGTTTCATGCGTTTTCTCGATAGGGAAAAATTGGGCGGATTATAGCATAGTTTTAATTAGGATTTCGCCTAAGGCGACCTACTTTTCTTTGCTTGTGCAAAGCAAAGTAGGCAAAAGAAAACACACCCCAATTAAATCGCTAATCCTCATTCTTTTTCAATTTTCTTTACAGAAATTTTCGAACTCGCTTCGCTCAAACAAGCGAAAATTTCTTAAAAATTGAAAATCATTCGGGCGATTTAGATGGGGCAATAAAAAAACAGCCTTAAAGGCTGTTTTTAAGATAAAAGTAAATAAGATTATTTACTTAAACATTGAGCATAGCTATCAGCGGTGGCTTGAAGGAAATTCGCATAGGAATTTGGACCAAGCTGTACGTTATCGCCAATAGGATCTAAACGACCAACATTAACTTTTGTACTTTGTGCAAGAGAATCAATCACTTTTGGTGTGAATTGAGGCTCCGCAAAAAGACAATTTACACGATGTTCTTCAATTTCTTCTTTAATGTGAGCAATGGTTTTTGCACCCGGTGCCACTAATGGATTAATGGTGAAATAACCGGTTTGATTTAAACCATACGCATCATTGAAATAGCTATAAGCATCATGGAACACAAAGAAGCCTTTATCTTTGAGTGGTGCCAATTGTGCTTTGATTTTATCGCTTTGCTCAGTCAAAGTGCGGTTAAAATCGGCTAAGTTTTTCGCAATGAGCTCTTTTTTATCCGGATATTGTTCTGTTAATTTATCCGCCACTTTCTGTGCCACAATTTGGCTAATGGCTGGTGAATACCATAAATGCCAGTTCACGCTTAACCCATTTTCATCTACATCATGGTGATGATGCTCATGGTCATGACCATGTTCGTGCTTATGATCGTGTCCATGTTTATGATCATGACCGTGCTCGTGTTCATCGCCTTCATGATAATGTTCATGATGGACTTTGCTTAAAAGCGGTTTAATTTCTGGAATATCAGAAATATTGATGACTTTTTTGCTGTCAATTTGGCTAATCGGTTTTGCTAAGAAAGCATCAATATCTTCACCAACCCAAAGCACTAAATCCGCCGATTTCACTTTTTGCACATCTGAAAGTTTTAAGCTGTAATCATGTGGAGAAGCGCCTGCCGGTACTAAAACCTGTGTATCCGTCACACCGTTTGCAATAGATGATGTAATAAAACCGAGGGGTTTCACGGAGGCCAATACATCTGCATTTGCCATCATTGGAAGGGTTAAAAGTGCGGTAGAAATTGCACTCATTTTTAATACTTGTTTCATGTTTGTTTCCTTACTTTTATTGGGAATTATTCTCAAAGCCAACATAGACTACGCCTTTTTGATAAAATTGCAACATTCCAAATAAAAAAATGAAGTGATATTTCTTCATCTTGTTAAATACTTTCATTCATAAAGAAAAAGCAACGTTTTCACGTTGCTTCATTTCTTTATTTTAATAACTTATCGATTACCCTAGAAACGGCAAAAAATCCAAAGGTTGCGGTGATCATGGTTGCTGCACCAAAGCCATTTGCACAATTCATGGTGGCTGATACTTCACAGCCTTCGCCCATTTTAGGGAAAATCAAAGGCTGGCAAGAAAACACCGCATCAACTGCAAACTTACGTTGTGGATTTTGAGTAAAATTGAAATCCTTACGTAAAACTGACCGCACTTTTGCCAATAACGGATCTTGAATCGTTTTGCTTAAATCAGCAATTTGAATTTTCGAAGGATCGGTCTGACCACCTGCGCCACCAATGGTAATAATCTTGATTTTATTACGTTTGCAATAGGCAATCATCGCGGCTTTGGTTTTCACGCTATCAATGGCATCAATCACATAATCATAACCACGATTTAAGTATTCCGCTTGATTATCCGGTGAGATGAAATCATCAATAATATTCACCACACATTCGGGATTAATCAGCTTAACGCGCTCGGCCATCACTTCCGTTTTAAGCTTGCCAATATTGCCGCTTAACGCAGGAAGCTGACGGTTAATATTGGTGACACAAATGTCATCCATATCAATCATGGTGATCTGCCCTACGCCACTTCGAGCCAATGCTTCCACCACCCACGAACCTACGCCGCCAATACCAATAACGCATACATGAGCCTGACGTAAACGCGCCAAGCCTTCTGGTGTATAAAGGCGACCAATGCCGCCAAAACGTTGTTCGTAGTTATCGATACGAGCCATTATTGTAGTACCCAAACACGTCCATAGTGTTTTGATAAACCAGCGATGTGACCTGCTTGATCGCCAATACCACGGTATAAGTCAAAGTGGTGACCATTTACCGCGCCGCCCACATCAAGAGCCACCATTAAGTGTAATTTGTGTGTGCCCATCCAGTTACCGTTGTTATCAATATCTGGTACTTCAACCAATAATACGGTACCAGAAGGAATGACATTGCGATCAGAAGCCACAGAAGCCATAGGTACTAAAGGCACACCAGCAGAACCTTTCACTTTTCCTGTCGGATCGTTTTTAAAGAAAACATAAGATGGGTTACGCTCTAACAATTCCTGTACACGAGATGGGTTTGCTTTACCCCATTCACGAATCGCTTGAATAGACATTTTTTCTTTTGGAATTTCACCATCTTCTACTAACAAGCGACCAACTGCTTGATATTTATAACCATTTTGACCTGCATAAGCTAAATAATTTAAATTTCCATCGCCGTAATCCACATAACCACTACCTTGTACACCAAGTAAGAAGTTATCCATCATTGAATCACTATACGCAAGCTCTAAGCCTTTTCCTGCCAATGCACCATTGTAAATTTCCGCACGGCTATAACGTTTATAACTTGGCATTGCATAAATTGGGTATTGGTATTTGCCTTGTGCCGTACGGCGAGCATGAATAACCGGCGAATAATAACCCGTCATCAAGACGTTTTGATAACCATCAAAACCTTTCATAATTTGAGGATTAATGCCATATTGTGCTAATTCATTCACATTAGCCCCTGCAAGTACCCAGTTTGTAATTTTTCCATAATTCGCGGCAAAGCGATTGGTAATTGAGTTTGAATAGCCACGTACGTTAGAAAGCTGCGTTAAAAAATCACCTTGGTTGACGACCGCACTTTTGTTCTCCACGGATGCCACTGGACTTAAAATAGATTGTTGATAACTACGTCCACTATACTTTGCCCCAAATTTTTGTGGATCGTCACCTGTCGCAGTACGCGGTACGCTTGAATTATTTTTTGAAGAGACTTTACTTGGTGCTGAACCACATGACGCAAGCACTGAAACTGCCGCCATCACAGAGAGCATTTTTACAGCGAGATTTTGACGAAATTTCATTCTTATTTTCCTAAATTAAACTAACTAATACAAAGTTGCATACGCTATCAAAAATTCCCTTTTAGGACTAGCACTATTTCATAAAATGATTAATTAATATTCACATTGTTTATTTTCTTAACAAACGGAAAGTCAAATTCAGTTTAAATCTTGCAATAATTTTTGAAACGAGTATATTACGCGCCATCAGACGCGGGGTGGAGCAGCTTGGTAGCTCGTCGGGCTCATAACCCGAAGGCCGTCGGTTCAAATCCGGCCCCCGCAACCAATAACAAGTTCAGTAAAAAGAACCCCAAATTTGGGGTTTTTTTGTACGAGAAATTTAGAAACTGGGCTTAGGTTCATTGACGAACCTAACCCTTTTTTTATGTCTGAATTTTAAGATTAGGAGCAAAAATTGGCAACATTAGAACAAAAATTGCAAGAGATGCTTCAAGGTGCAGTAGAAGACTTAGGCTGCGAACTTTGGGGGATTGAATGCCAACGTGCAGGTCGTTTTATGACCGTACGTTTATTCATTGATAAAGACGGTGGCGTAGGCGTTGATGATTGTGCTGATGTAAGTCGTCAAGTGAGCGCGATTTTAGACGTGGAAGATCCAATTGCGGATAAATATAACCTAGAAGTGTCATCACCAGGTCTTGATCGTCCGTTATTTACGCTTGAACAATTCCAACGTTATGTGGGTGAGGATATCGCTGTGCATTTACGTATTCCTGTTTTAGATCGTCGTAAATGGCAAGGTAAATTGGAAAAAATTGAAAATGACATGTTGACACTTATTGTTGATGGTCAGGAACAAATTCTTATTTTTGGCAATATTCAAAAAGCCAATGTAATCGCAAAGTTTTAAAGGAGAAAAAGGAAAATGAGTAAAGAGATTTTGTTAGCTGCTGAAGCAGTATCTAACGAGAAGTTATTACCACGCGAAAAGATTTTTGAAGCATTAGAAAGTGCGATTGCGCTTTCTACGAAGAAAAAATATGACTATGAAACCGATATTCGTGTATCTATCAACACCAAAACAGGTGAGTTTGATACATTCCGTCGCTGGTTGGTGGTTGATGAAGTCAAAGTGCCAACCAAAGAAATTACATTAGAAGCGGCACAATTTGAAGATCCCAATATTCAACTTGACGATTATGTCGAAGATCAAATTGAGTCTATCGCATTTGATCGTATTGCAATGCAAACTGCTCGCCAAGTAATCAGCACTAAAATCCGTGAAGCAGAACGTGCAAAAGTAGTTGAGCAATTCCGTTCTGAAGAAGGCAAAATTGTTACAGGTACGGTGAAAAAAGTAAATCGTGAAAGCATCATTTTAGATTTAGGCAATAAAGCTGAAGCGGTGATTATGCGTGAAGATATGCTTCCACGTGAAAACTTCCGCCCTGGCGATCGTGTTCGTGGCGTGCTTTATAAAGTGAATCCAGAAAGCAAAACCGCACAATTATTTGTGACTCGTGCAAAACCTGAAATGTTAATCGAGTTATTCCGTATTGAAGTACCAGAAATCGGCGAAGAAATGCTTGAAATCCGTGGTGCCGCCCGTGATCCTGGTTCTCGTGCAAAAATTGCGGTGAAATCAAATGATAAACGTATCGACCCAGTTGGTGCATGTGTGGGTATGCGTGGTGCACGCGTTCAAGCGATTACCAATGAGTTAGGTGGAGAACGTGTGGATATCGTACTTTGGGATGATAATCCAGCACAATACGTAATTAATGCTATGGCTCCAGCTGATGTGACTTCAATCATCGTTGATGAAGATAACCACTCAATGGATATTGCCGTAAATGCAGATAATTTAGCACAAGCAATTGGTCGTAACGGTCAAAACGTACGTTTAGCGACACAATTAACCGGTTGGACATTAAACGTAATGACTACCGAACAATTAAATGAAAAACATCAAGCTGAAGATACCAAAGTATTAAATTTATTTATGGATAAATTAGGTCTTGATGAAGAGTTTGCTCAAATCTTAGTAGATGAAGGCTTTACTTCTTTAGAAGAAGTAGCTTATGTTCCTGTGAGTGAGCTGGCTGCAATTGATGGTTTAGAAGATGAAGATCTTATCGAAGAATTACAAGGTCGCGCAAAAGATGCCATTAC
>CABSZQ010000015.1 GCA_902482195.1 uncultured Haemophilus sp. | reverse complement strand
CCTATGAATACAATCCTTGAACAAACCGAAAAAACAGACATCTCTTTTGGGGATAGACTTCGTCAAGCTCGCGAAGCGTTAAATCTTTCTCTGGAAGATGCGGCAAAGGCAATTTCTTTACGTCCAAGCATTTTGGCAAAATTAGAAAATAATGAATTTGTCCAAAAAGATGTACCATCAACCTTTTTGAGAGGTTACGTTCGCAGTTATGCGAAATTTTTACGTATTCCTGATGCTGAATGGGCTCATTTAACTTTTGGTGAAGCACATAAAAATGATTTAAGTAAAAATACACGTGCGACTCGTTCAGTTAACCAATATTCTTCTCACAGCCGTTGGGTAGGCACACTCACAACAATTATTTTACTCGCTGCTGTTGGAATGACTGGCTTATGGTGGTGGCAAAATTATCAAAAATCAAACGAAGAACGTGATAATTTAGTGCAAACCTACGTTGAAAAAGAAAAAACAGCAGAGGTACCAGTTACTCATTCGAATGAAATTCCAGTAACAGTAAATACTCAGCCTGCGGTGTCAAGCAATGAAACTACGTCTGTAGCGGAAAAAACAAATAATGCCGCTGCTGAACCTGCTGTTTCAACGACTCAAGAAAATCAAGCTCAAACAGTAAACGCAGAAGTTTCAACCGCTGCAACTTCAGCGCCTACCGTTGAACAAGCTCAAGCACCGGTTGTGGAACAAACGTTACCTAACACAGAACCAACAACAGAGCAAACTGTGCCAGATACACAAAGTGCGGTTGAAAACCCCGCTATTTCTGAAGCACCAACTACAGCGAAAGGCGATCTCGTTATTGAGATCACGAAAAATTCAAGCTGGATTAGTGTGAAAGACCAAAACCGTAAAGTATTAGCGCAAAAAGAATATAAACAAGGCGAAGTTTTAACCTTTAATGGTAATGACTATGCTTTGATTATTGGTGCGCCAGGTAACGTTCGCATTACTTATAAAGGCGAAGCGTATCCGCTTACAGTTGATGGCCGTGTGGCTAAATTTAAATTACCAAAACCTTAACGAATAATTTACGAAAGAATGTCAGCAGTAAAACCTACTATCAAACGTCGTGAATCGACAAAAATTTATGTGGGCAATGTACCAATCGGTGGTGATGCACCGATTGCCGTACAATCCATGACAAATACTCGCACAACTGATGTTGAAGCGACCGTTGCGCAGATTAAATCTTTGGAACGAGTTGGAGCAGATATTGTGCGTGTTTCTGTACCTACCATGGATGCCGCCGAAGCCTTTAAAATCATTAAACAGCAAGTGAATGTGCCATTGGTGGCGGATATTCATTTTGACTATCGCATTGCGTTAAAAGTGGCTGAATATGGGGTGGATTGCTTACGTATTAATCCAGGCAATATCGGTCGTGAAGATCGTATTCGAGCAGTGGTGGATTGCGCGCGTGATAAAAATATCCCGATTCGCATCGGTGTCAATGCTGGCTCGTTAGAAAAAGATATTCAAGAGAAATTTGGTGAACCAACACCAGAAGCCTTATTAGAATCAGCGTTACGCCACGTTGAGATCTTGGATCGTTTAAACTTCGATCAATTTAAAGTGAGCGTAAAAGCATCCGATGTCTTCCTCGCGGTGGAATCTTACCGTTTACTGGCAAAAGCCATTAAACAGCCGTTGCATTTAGGCATTACGGAAGCAGGTGGCGCGCGAGCGGGATCAGTGAAGTCAGCGATTGGTTTAGGGATGTTGTTAGCAGAAGGTATTGGTGATACCTTGCGTGTCTCTTTAGCCGCAGATCCTGTAGAGGAAATCAAAGTTGGTTTTGATATTTTGAAATCATTACGTATTCGTTCTCGCGGGATTAACTTTATTGCTTGTCCAACTTGCTCTCGTCAAGAGTTTGATGTGATCGGCACGGTGAATGCACTGGAACAACGTTTAGAAGATATTATTACCCCAATGGATGTGTCTATTATTGGTTGTGTGGTAAATGGCCCGGGTGAAGCATTAGTGTCTGATCTTGGCGTGACCGGTGGTAATAAAAAAAGTGGCTATTATTTAGATGGCGAGCGTCAAAAAGAACGTTTTGATAACGACGCAATTATTGACCAATTAGAAGCAAAAATTCGTGCCAAAGTTGCACAACAAGATCCAAAAAATCGAATTATTTAAGGAAAACTCGTGGCAAAAAATATTCAAGCAATTCGTGGGATGAATGACTGTTCCCCAACTGAATCTCCACTTTGGCAATGGATTGAGGGGCAGGTTCGCCAAATTTTAAGCAGCTACGGCTATTCAGAAGTGCGTATGCCAATCGTGGAAAGTACGCCATTATTTGCTCGTGCAATCGGTGAAGTCACAGATGTCGTCTCAAAAGAAATGTACACATTCTGGGATAATGATGAACAATTAACACTTCGTCCAGAAGGTACAGCAGGATGTGTGCGTGCTGCGATTGAACACGGTTGGATTTACAACAATGAACAACGTTTATGGTATATGGGACCAATGTTCCGCCATGAACGTCCACAAAAAGGTCGTTACCGTCAATTCCATCAAGCAGGTGTCGAAGTATTTGGTATCGCAACCCCTGAAATTGATGCGGAGTTAATTATTTTAACTGCACGTTTATGGAAAGCGTTAGGTATTGATCAACATGTTTCTCTTCAATTAAATTCGATTGGTTCATTAGAAGCACGTGCAAACTATCGTTCTGCATTAGTGGCCTTCTTAGAAAATCACCAAGATTTAATGAGCGAAGAAGAGAAAGAACGTCTTGTAAAAAATCCATTACGTATTTTGGATACTAAAAATCAAGCATTACAAGATGTATTGGACAGCGCGCCAAAATTATTGGATTATTTAGACGATGAAAGTCGCGAGCATTTTGCGCAGTTATGCGGTCTACTAGATGCGGTTGGTATTCAATATGAAATTAATCCAAAATTGGTTCGTGGTTTAGATTATTATAATAAAACTGTATTTGAATGGGTGACATCAGCATTAGGTGCGCAAGGTACTGTATGTGGTGGTGGACGCTATGACGGCTTAGTTGAACAACTTGGTGGCCACGCAACAAGTGGTGTTGGTTTCGCAATGGGTTTAGAGCGTTTAGTGCTACTCGTTCAAGAAGTGAATAAATCGATTCCGGTAAAAAGTGCGGTAGATATTTACGTTGTTTATCAAGGTGAAGGTACAACATTAGCCGCATTCCAACTCGCTGAAAAACTTCGCTCAGAATTACCGCACTTAAGCACAATGTTGCATTGCAGCGGCGGTAACTTTAAAAAACAATTTAGACGTGCAGATAAGTCTGGTGCGACTCTAGCCCTTGTACTTGGCGAAAGTGAAGTGCAAAATAATCAAGTTGTGGTAAAACACTTACTTGGCACAGCAGAGCAGCAAACCATTGATGTGGCCAATTTAATTGAACACGTGAAAGCCCAATTTTAATTTTAGAAGGATAGGAAAATGGCATATACCATTGAAGAAGAACAAGAACTGAACCAGTTAAAAGAATGGTGGAAAGACAATGGCAAAACCATTATTGCCGCTTTTATTCTTGGTGTAGGCGGGATGTTGGGCTGGCGTTATTGGCAGTCTTATCAAGCCAATCAAATTATGCAAGCGTCTGCTGAATATGATGCCTTAGTTTATACCACAAACAAAGATGCCGCCGCACAACAAGCTAAAGTAGCTGAATTTGTGAAAGCACATGATAAAACCAGCTATGCGGTATTTAGCCTATTAGATGAAGCAAAAGGTTTTGTTGCAAAACAAGATTACGCCTCTGCTGAAAATAGCTTAAAACAAGCGATTGCTCAATCACAAGATGATATCTTAACTTCTCTTGCAGCGCTTCGTTTGTCTGCCGTGCAATTCCAACAAGGTCAATTTGATGCAGCATTAGCAAGTCTAAATCAAGTGAAAAGCCAAGGCTTTAGTGCACGTAAAGATCTTTTAGCGGGCGATATTCAAGTCGCAAAAGGCGATGTGAATGGTGCTAAAGCAAGCTTTGAGAATGCACAAAAAAGCGGTAACCCGTTAGAAAAACAAATGGCGCAGATGAAATTAAATAATCTGTAATATTTTAATTAGCCCGAATTGCTCGGGCTTTTTTATTGGATTTTTGATCTTATGATTCAGAAACCTATTGTGCCGCCACCCGTCATTTTTATTGGCTGTGCACTTATCATGATATGCTTACCTAATCCTTACCCTGTTACAATCAATATCGTGATTACTTATCTGATTGCGTTGGCTTCATCTTTTGTTGGTTTTTTCAGTGTTTGGCAATTCTACAAAAATAAAGCTAATATTCATCCCATCCATTTAGAGAAAAGCAAAGTATTTGTGGTAAGTGGTATCTATCGCTTTAGTCGTAACCCAATGTATTTAAGTTTAGCTGGCTTGTTAGTGGCATGGGCGTTTTATTTGCAAAGTGCGGTTAGTTTTTTAGGTGTTTTTCTATTTATTTATCTCATCACACAATGGCAAATTAAACCTGAAGAATACTGGCTAGAGAAGAAGTTTGGTGAGTCTTATTTGGCTTATAAGAAAAAAGTCAGACGTTGGATTTAACCAATAAAAAAATCGCCTAAAAATAGGCGATTTTTTATATATTTTGAGAAGCTATTATTTAGCTGCACATCCGCAATCTGCTAATTTTTTAGCAAAACGCTCTGCAACGAAATCCCAGTTTACGACGTTCCAGAATTCTTTGATGTAGTCTGGACGACGGTTTTGGAATTTCAAGTAGTAAGCGTGTTCCCAAACATCTAAACCTAAAAGTGGGAAACCTTCACAACCTGCGATTTCTTTACCCATTAATGGAGAATCTTGGTTTGCGGTAGAAACAACAGATAATTTGCCTTGGTTGATCACTAACCATGCCCAACCAGAACCGAAACGAGTCGCCGCTGCTTTTTCAAATTCAGCTTTGAAGTTTTCTACAGAACCGAAATCACGTTCGATAGCTGCTTTTAAATCACCTTGTAAAGTGGTGCCTTTTTTCAATGATTTCCAGAATAAGCTGTGGTTTGCGTGACCGCCTGCGTTGTTACGTAATGCAGTACGTTTTTCAGCAGGGATTTTATCTAATTGGCTGATTAATTGACCTGCACACATTTCAGAAAATTCAGCAGGTAAAGTTTCTAACACGGCATTTGCATTATTTACATAGGCTTGGTGGTGTTTAGAGTGGTGAATTTCCATTGTTTGTGCATCAAAATGTGGTTCTAACGCATCATAAGCGTAGCCTAATTCAGGTAGAGTATAAGACATAATATGTTCCTTTTTTAAATGAAGTTAAGGTAATGTTTTTTGATAAAACAACATCAAAAAATAACTAAATAGTAGCAGAAAATTTGATTTAGATCATCAAATCTTTTAATTATTTGATTATCCGATGAAAAAACTAGGAAAATTTAGTTTGTTTTAAATCAATAAACACACCAATCTACTTCTAAATAGTTATGTCTTTTACCCCTTAAAATCTCGTCAAAATTTCCCCTTGTGGTAGAATACCCGCTGATTTTTCACAAGATTTTATTTTTAAGGCTGAGGCTATGTTTCCTGCTCATCAACTTCAATTAGAACAATTGGCGTGCCAACGTGGCGATCGCGTATTGTTCACAGATCTTTCACTGCAATTTCAAAGTGGTGATTTCGTGCAAATTGAAGGGCACAATGGTATCGGTAAAACAAGTTTATTGCGGATTTTAGCCGGCCTTGCACAGCCTGTAGAAGGTAAAGTGCGGTGGAATTCAGACGAGATTACAAAGCAACGCGAAGAATATCATCATCAGTTGCTTTATCTCGGTCATCATTCAGGCGTGAAACCTGAGTTAACCGCATGGGAAAATTTAAAATTTTATCAGCAGATTAGTCAGAGTCAGCAAGGCACCGATATTTTATGGGATGTGCTTGAAACGGTAGGTTTACTTGGACGTGAAGATTTGCCAGCGGCACAACTTTCAGCGGGTCAGCAAAAGCGCATTGCTTTGGCGAGATTATGGATCTCAGAAGCACCTCTTTGGATTTTGGATGAGCCTTTTACAGCAATAGACAAAAAAGGGGTTGAAGTTTTGACCGCACTTTTTGAAAATCATGCTAAAAAAGGTGGAATGGTGATTTTAACGAGTCACCAAGAAGTGCCTAGTACGTTATTGAAAAAAATTAATCTTGCTGATTATAAATATAACTCTTAGATTTTTATGATATTTTTACAGATTATAAAGCGTGAGCTGAAGATTGCGACCCGTAAACAAGCGGAAATTTTGAACCCGCTTTGGTTCTTTTTGATCGTGATTACGCTGTTCCCATTGGTGATTGGGCCGGATCCTAAGTTACTTTCTCGCATTGCACCTGGGGTTGCTTGGGTAGCGGCATTGCTTTCTGCGTTGCTATCTTTTGAACGCTTATTCCGAGATGACTTTATTGATGGCTCTTTAGAACAATTGATGCTTACGGCTCAACCTTTGGCGCTAACGACACTTGCAAAAGTTGTTGCGCACTGGTTATTAACAGGTTTGCCGTTGATTTTACTTTCACCTATTGCGGCGTTATTGCTTTCGTTGGAAGTGAATATTTGGTGGGCGTTGGTGCTTACACTATTGGTGGGCACACCGATTTTAAGCTGCATTGGTGCAATTGGTGTGGCATTGACGGTAGGATTGCGTAAAGGTGGCGTATTGCTGAGTTTACTTGTGGTGCCATTATTTATTCCAGTTTTAATTTTTGCCTCAGCAATTTTAGATGCTGCCGCGTTAAATCTCCCTTATGGCGGACAGCTTGCTATTTTAGGGGCAATTTTGGCTGGCGCGATAACCTTATCGCCTTTCGCTATTGCAGCGGCACTACGAATTAGTTTAGATAATTAATCACTATTACGGTGAAAGTGCGGTCAGATTTTTAACTGTTTTTTATTTTTTGGAATTAAGGATCTTTTATGTGGAAGTGGTTACATCCTTACGCAAAACATGAAACCCAATATCATTTATGTGGCAAATTAAGCCCATTTTTTGGTGCGATTGCGGTTTTATTATTGGCTGTTGGCATCGTGTGGGGCTTAGCTTACGCACCGGCTGATTATCAGCAAGGCAATAGTTTCCGAATTATGTATGTGCATGTGCCGGCGGCGATTTGGTCAATGGGCGTGTATGGTTCGATGGCCGTTGCTGCCATTATTGCGTTAGTTTGGCAAATTAAAGCCGCTCATCTTTCAATGATAGCCATGGCACCGATCGGTGCAATGTTTACTTTTATTGCCTTGGTAACAGGTGCAATTTGGGGCAAGCCAATGTGGGGAACCTGGTGGGTGTGGGATGCACGTTTAACTGCTGAGCTCATTCTTTTCTTCTTATATATCGGTGTATTAGCGCTGTATTCTGCATTTTCTGACCGTGCCGTGGGCGCAAAATCAGCGGGTATCTTGTGTATTGTTGGTGTGGTGAATTTACCAATCATTCACTTCTCCGTAGAGTGGTGGAATACCTTACACCAAGGGGCAAGTATCACGAAGTTTGAAAAACCGTCTATTGCAACGCCGATGTTAATTCCACTGATTTTATGTATTTTGGGATTTTTATTTTTATCCATTTGGTTTACGCTTGTGCGTTACCGCGTTGAATTGCTAAAAGAAGACAGCAAACGCCCATGGGTAAAAGAGTTAGCAAGTAAGCTAAAATAGTTTTTCATTTTTATTTTAGGGAGCGGAAAATGTTTTTCCAAAGTTGGAGTGATTTTATCAATATGGGAGGCTACGGTTTTTATGTGTGGCTTTCCTACGGCATTAGCCTTGTGGCAATGATCATTTTGGCGATACAAAGCGTCAAGGGGCGTAAAATAGTATTAAAAGAAGTGTTACGCGAGCAACAACGTGAAGCCCGTTTAAACCAAGCAAATAAAGGGAATACACTATGAATCCAAGACGTAAATCAAGACTTTCGATTATCATCTTTGTGATTTTAGGTATTTCGATTGCGACAGGTTTGGTGCTTTATGCGCTTCGCCAAAATATTGATTTGTTTTATACACCTTCGGAAGTCGTAGAAGGGAAAGATGGAAACCCTGATCAAAAACCTGAAGTTGGGCAACGTATTCGTGTTGGTGGTATGGTAGTCGAAGGTTCTGTTAGTCGAGATCCGAAAAGTCTCAAAGTTCGCTTTGATGTGAATGATATTGGTCCATCAATTACAGTAGAGTACGAAGGTATTCTGCCGGATCTTTTCCGTGAGGGACAGGGTATTGTTGCGCAAGGTGTACTAAAAGAACCAACCTTATTAGAAGCAACAGAAGTGCTTGCTAAGCATGATGAAAACTATGTGCCGCCAGAATTAGGTGAGAAAATGCAGAAAATGCATAAACCAATGGGGGCAGAACTAAAAGGCGAGAGTGAAGCCGATCGTCGTTATAAAGAAACCCAGCAAAAATCGCAAGAAGGTCGCTAATGATTGCTGAATTAGGAAATTATGCGCTTGCTTTAAGCCTTGCCGTCTCATTCTTTTTAGCCGTTTTCCCATTATGGGGGGCTGAAAAAGGTCATTCTCAACTCATGTCATTGGCTCGTCCAATGACTTATGGTTTATTTTTCAGTTTAACTATTGCTTTTGCTGCATTATTCTATTTGTTTGCTGTTAATGATTTCAGTGTGCAATATGTGGTAAATAACTCGAACAGTAGCTTACCGATTTATTATCGTTTATCTGCGGTATGGGGTTCACACGAAGGCTCATTATTACTTTGGATTTGGTTACTAACGTTATGGGGGGCTGCGGTAGCTTTATTTAGCAAGCACTTACCACAAGAAGCGGTAGCTCGCGTGTTGGGTATTATGGGGATTATTAGCATCGGCTTTTTACTCTTCGTATTATTTACCTCAAATCCATTTACCCGTACATTCCCTGATTTCCCAGTAGATGGTCGAGAACTCAATCCAATGTTGCAAGATGTTGGCTTGATTTTCCACCCTCCATTGCTTTATATGGGATACGTCGGTTTTTCTGTGGCTTTTGCCTTTGCGATCGCCTCATTAATGACAGGGAAATTAGACTCCGCTTGGGCTAGATGGTCTCGTCCTTGGACGATGGCAGCTTGGGTATTTTTAACACTTGGGATCGTATTGGGTTCTTGGTGGGCGTATTATGAGCTCGGCTGGGGTGGCTGGTGGTTCTGGGATCCAGTAGAAAACTCTTCTTTAATGCCTTGGCTTGCGGGAACCGCATTAATCCACTCTTTAGCGGTGACTGAAAAACGTGGTTCTTTTAAAGCTTGGACTGTGCTTTTAGCAATCCTTGCTTTCTCACTTTGCTTACTGGGTACGTTCCTAGTTCGTTCCGGTATCTTAGTGTCAGTACACGCCTTTGCTTCAGATCCTACACGAGGTTTATATATTCTTGCTTATTTGGTTGTGGTAATTGGTGGTTCTTTAACCTTATACGCTTACAAAGGCAACCAAATTAGTTCGCGTGATAATGCAGAACGCTATTCTCGCGAAACATTATTGTTATTAAATAATATCCTATTAATGACCGCACTTTGTGTGGTGTTCTTAGGGACGTTATTGCCATTAGTTCATAAACAATTAGGTTTAGGCTCTATTTCGATCGGTGCGCCGTTCTTTGATCAAATGTTCTTGATTATTATGACTCCATTTGCCTTATTACTGGGTATTGGACCGTTAGTAAAATGGCGCCGCGATCAGTTCTCTGAAATTCGTACACCGGTTGTAGTGAGTGTGATTGTGATGGCGATTGCAGGTTTTGCTTTACCGTATTTCCTACAAAATAAACTCACTGTTAGTGCGGTGCTTGGCACCATGATGTCCGTCATTATTGTGTTATTAAGCCTTTATGAGATGAAACAACGTGCAACACACCGTGAATCGTTTTTTAAAGGTATTACCAAACTTTCCCGTTCTCATTGGGGGATGATTTTGGCTCACCTTGGTGTGGCGATGACAGTTTGGGGAATTGCATTTAGCCAAAACTTTAGTGTAGAACGCGATGTGCGAATGGCCGTTGGCGATACAGTGCAGATTGCTAATTATGACTTTAAATTTGCTGGCGTGAGTGATGCAAATGGCCCTAACTATATGGGCGGTAAAGCACAAATTGATATTTCAAAAGAGGGGAAACCGGAAGCAACATTATTTGCTGAAAAACGTTTTTATACCGTCAGTAAAATGCCAATGACGGAAGCGGCAATTAATTGGGGCTTTACTCGTGATCTTTATGTTGCTTTGGGCGAAAAGATTGATGATAACTCATGGGCGCTACGCCTTTACTATAAACCGTTTATCCGTTGGATTTGGATTGGAGGATTGTTTATGGCATTAGGTGGCTTGCTCTGTATGTTTGACCGTCGTTATCGTTTTAGTCGATTAGTTAAACAATCTTAATTGTAATAAGGGGCGTATTGCCCCTAGAAATAGATGTGAAATTGATAGTGTTATGAATAAAAAACTACTTATCCCACTTATTGTTTTTCTTGCGGTAGCTACAGCATTTTTAGTTCAGCTTGGACGCAATGCACAAGGTGATGACCCAAAAGCGTTAGAATCTGCTCTTGTGGGGAAATCCGTGCCACAGAAAATATTAACGGATTTATTGGAAAATAAAACCTACGGTAATGAAATCTTCCAACAAGGTAAACCGGTTCTTTTAAATGTGTGGGCAACTTGGTGTCCAACTTGTTATGCAGAGCATCAATACTTGAATCAATTGGCTAAACAGGGCGTAACAATCATTGGTATCGACTATAAAGATGAATCACCAAAAGCGGTAAAATGGTTAAAAGATTTAGGCAATCCTTATAGTCTTGTGCTTAAAGATGAAAAAGGTTCCTTTGCATTAGATTTAGGCGTTTATGGTGCACCGGAAACATTCATTGTAGATGGCAAAGGTGTGATTCATTATCGCTTAGCAGGTGATGTGAATGAACGTGTTTGGAATGAGACCTTGAAGCCTATTTATGACAAATTAGCGGAGAAACCATAATGAAAAAATCATGGCTTTTTTTGACCGCACTTTTTGTGAGTATCTCAGCGGCTGCCTCTATTGATGCATTGAATTTTGCCTCACCGGAGCAGGAAAAGGATTATCATCAATTAACGCAAGAACTTCGTTGCCCTCAATGTCAAAATAACAATATTGC
>CABSZQ010000014.1 GCA_902482195.1 uncultured Haemophilus sp. | reverse complement strand
GTGCATTGATGCCTTTTTCATTTAAATAAGCTTGTAAACCGGCTTGTTGTTGCTTTGTAATCGCAAGCAGGGGAGAACCTTGTTCTGTCCAAATAGATTGATAATTTTGTGCAATGCGTTTAGAACGCATAGGTAAAATAATGGCTTTTAAAAGGGGATACCATTTCCAACGAGGCAAATCGACCACGCGAGGATCCATTAAAAAATCAGCTAGATAACGGGAGATCGCCGCGGGTTGAGGGGCATCAGGCGTACCAAGGTTCGCTAAAATGATGCCAATTTTTTGAGTTGTAGTCATAAATGTTTGATATAAAGCGTTAATCGAGAAACGCAGCAAAGTTTATCTTGTTCATCGCGAATGTCAATTTGCCAAACATGGGTATTTTGACTTAAAGCAATTGGCGTTGCCTTTGCGGTAACAAAACCTTGTTTCACTGGGCGAAGATGATTGGCGTTGATATCTAATCCCAAGGCAACTTGACCTTCTTCTATGCTGAGAAATCCCGCCAGCGAGCCAATGGTCTCAGCCAACGCGACAGATACGCCACCATGTAATAAACCGAAAGGCTGAGTGGTGCGATGATCAACGGGCATTTTTGCCTCAATCCAGTTTTCACCATAAGCCGAAATCTCAATGCCTAAATGCCCAACCGCACAATGTTTCCCCATTTCGTTGAGCTGTTCAAGCGTGAACGCTTTTTTCCAAATTGCCATATACTTTTCCTTATCTTATTTGATGGCGTTAGTTTGATCTAATTCGATACTTTCGTAAAGAAAAAAGAAAGGCAGTATAATGATTTTAGTACGCAATTTTGCTTATTTTTTACACAAAAATTTACACTTCTTTAAGTTTCTCGCAAAAAATTTCAAAAATCTTTACATATATTTACATAACTTAAAATTTACCTTAATTAATTGTAATTTTTAGTAAATCTTTTTTTAGATGCTTCCTTTTTATACAAAGTTCGCTTAGAATAAAGTGTTCTGACCAGAAAGGTAAGGGAAACTATTATCTAAAATTGTTGTCGCCGCCTTTTTGATACTGAATTTTTTGGTGCTGTTGTCCGCGCAACAGCTTCTCAACAATCCTAATAAAAAGGAATAAAACTCATGAACAAAGTGTTTAAAGTTATTTGGAATCATGCTACACAAACGTGGACAGCAGTTTCTGAACTTGGGCATGCTAAGGGTAAAACCAAATCTAAAAAGATCGTGAAATTGACCGCACTTGCGGGTGCTGTGATTGGTTCATTGGCTGCATCACAAACAGCGATGGCTGTAACAGATCTTGGTACTAACGATGCGGTGAATATTGCAGCAAACAATGTAGCAAATCCACCTGCTGGTCGTGAAGCGGTTGCGGTAGGTCAAAATGCAGGTGCGACCCACCAACATTCTATTGCGATTGGTAGAAATGCAACTGCGAAGTGGACAAATACTATTTCTATCGGTAAAGATACCGTATCAAGTCAAGATCATGCTGTCGCAATGGGCACTAGCGCAAATTCATCTGGTATTCAATCAGTTGGTGTAGGTTCTTATACTAAAGCAGAAGGTAATTTAACTGTTGCAGTTGGTCCATACGCTCAAGCAAATAAAGAAGCAGCGATTGCTATGGGTTCTAATGCGACTGCAGCAGAATCAAATTCTGTTGCTGTAGGTCAAACTGCAACTGCAGCTAATAACAATGCCATTGCTATTGGTACGAAAACTCAATCTAAAGGTGATAATGCAATTGGTATTGGTGCTTATGCCGCATCAACTGCTCACCGTGCTACAGCGATAGGTGTGTTATCACAAGCTAATGGCTTAGGTTCATTTGCAGGTGGTGCATCTTCAAACGCCTCTGGTGAAAATGCGGTGGCTATTGGTGGTTCGATGGATGGTACGCCATCAGAAAAAGATAAAAATGGTGCTAAAGCCTCTGGTAAAAAATCAATTGCAGTTGGTCATAAATCATCAGCATCAACTGAAGATAGCATTGCAATTGGTACTGAAGCGAATGTAACAGCTTTAAATGCAACCGCACTTGGTCGCGGTGCAATTGCGTCTGATAAGAATGCAGTTGCTCTAGGTTCTGGCTCTGTAACTAAAACGGCTATTCCTAATGCGTCACAAGACTTCTTTAAGAAAACATATATCTTTGCAGGTGGAAATCCAGATAGCGTAGTGAGCTTCGGTTCTTCAGGTCACGAGCGTCAATTAGTGAATGTGGCAGCAGGCCGTATTAATAGCAGTTCAACAGATGCAATTAACGGTTCTCAATTATATGCTGTGACTCAAATGATCGGTGATCACCAATGGATAGTAAGTGGTAATACAACAGCTAGTGTTCGCTCTTCTCACGAAGAACATGGTGTAAAACGCAATGATATCGTTGATTTCGAAGATGGTAAGGGTACCAGTGCTGTTATTAGACATACGCCAGCAGATATTAGTTCAGGTGAAGCAGGAAAAACATATGTTACATACAATGTTAACTTAGTAGATGGCAAAAATACAAAAGTTAAATTTAACTCAACTACTAACACCTACCAAATTGATGTTGACATTGTAAATAGTTCTACTGGTGCAACTGGTGCTACAGGCCCTAAAGGTGATACTGGTGCTACAGGCCCTAAAGGCGATACAGGTCCTGCTGGTCCTAAAGGTGATACCGGCGAAAAAGGTGATGGCGCTTTAGGCTTAAGTGTTGACGTTCAAGATGATAACGAAAAAGGTACTCACACTATTACTATTAGTAATTTAGATGATGGCTCAGTTACTACGACTATCTTGAAAGACGGTAAAAACGGTAAAGATGGTAAAGACGGTGCTACTGGTGCAACAGGTGCTACAGGCGCAACTGGTGCTAAAGGTGACACAGGTGCTACAGGCGCAACTGGTGCTAAAGGTGACACAGGCGCAACAGGTGCTAAAGGTGACACAGGCGCAACAGGTGCTAAAGGTGACACAGGTGCTACAGGCGCAACTGGTGCTAAAGGTGACAAAGGTGATAAAGGTGATAAAGGTGAAGATGGTGTGATGACCTGGGATATTAAATCTACAGGTAACACAGCTAAAGGCTCAGAAGAGGCAGCGAAAACCATTAAACATACTAATACCGTTGATATGGCAGCTGGTAAAAACTTAACAGTTAAACAAACTAGCGATGAAAATGGTGCGAAAGTTGAATTTGCCTTAAACAGCACTGTAACCAACTTAGATAAAGTTGTTGTTAATGGTAAAGATGGTGTAGATGGTAAATATGGTGTAACCATTACTGCTCCTGGTGGTAAAGATGGTAACGACGGTTTAGACGGCAAAGTTGGAATCAGTGGTAAAGACGGCAAAGATGCGGTGTCTATCTCTGGTAAAGACGGTGTGGGTCAAATTGGCTTAACAGGACCGAAAGGTAAAGACGGTAAAGATGGTGCATCTCTTAACATTACGACTGATAATGGTAAAGAAACCCTTGTTAACAAGGAAGTTGGTGCTGATGGTAAAACAGATCGTGCACAACGTATCGTTTATGTACCAAAAGACAAAGATGGTAACCCTCTCAGAGATTCAGCTGGTAAAGAGATCAAACGTGAAGTTGCAACCATGGATGATGGTTTAACCTTCGTTGGTAATGAGGGTAGCCATGATGCTGCACTTGGTACTAAAGTGAATGTTAAAGGTGCAACTACCAATACTGATTGGAGCAAGTTTGATGCTGGTAAAAACATTATGACTAAAGTTGATGGCGATACCCTTACAGTGGGATTAGCGAAAGACTTAGAAGTTGATAATGTAAATGTAACTACTAACGTAACTGCTGGCAATGTAACTGCGACTGGCACAATCTCAGCACCAACATTTAAAGCGGGTAATACCACAATTAATGAAGGTGTAGTGACTAACTTAACACATCACATTGAAAACCCAACAAATAATGTTGTGGATAACAGCGTGTTAAATATCACTGATAAGAAGAAAAAAGAAGCAGCGACAGTTCGTGATGTATTGAACGCAGGCTGGAACTTACAAGCAAATAGTGAAGCAGTTGATGCGGTAACACACGGCAACACTGTGAACTTTGCAAGTAAGAAAGGCACAGTAACAATTACACCAACAACAGATGGTAATACATCTACAATGAACCTTGATGTAAATACTACAGCGTTATCTAATGTAACTAACACCGGTAAGATCACTGTACCTGATGCTAATACCGAAGGTAATAAAGGTTTAGTGACGGCAATTGATGTAGCTAACGCAATCAATGCAGCTTACTGGAAAGTTGCAGATGATAAAGGCACAGTTAAACACAATGTGACTGCGGGCAACCAAGTTAACTTTGTGAACGGTAAGGCGACAAGCTCTAACGTTACTGTTGCAGAAAATGGTGTAAGCAAAGTTAGTTACGATGTGAATGCAGGTGACGGTTTACATATCGACAATAATAATAAATTAGTTGCGAATGTAACTGATATTAAACAAGGCGATAATGTAGTGGTTAATAAAGATGATAAAGGTGTTTACACCATCAGCGCAAATAATACGCAAGCAAGCGTAAGCACTGATCCAAACAAAGGTATCACTGTTACACCAACCGTTAATGCAAATGGTACAACTAACTACAAAGTCACTGTTGACGTAGATAACGATACAATTACTGTGAATAATCAAGGTAAGTTAGTTGCAAGCGGTGCAACCAACTTTAATGTTGCAACTAAAGATGGTGGTAACCAAGTTGCTAAGAAAGGCGGAAGCTCAACAACGAAAATTACTGCTGGTAAGACAATTACTTATACTGCAGGTAAAAACATCGCGATTGAGCAAAATGGTGGCGACATCCTTGTTTCAACAACTCAAGATGTAGATCACAACAGCGTAACCACAAATGACTTAACAGTTAACAAAGGTGGTAACATTGATATGGGTGGTAACCAAATTCACAACGTGAAAGCGGGTACTAAAGATACTGATGCGGTTAACGTATCTCAATTGAAACAATCAATTGGTGATGTACATAAACGCATCAATAAAGTGGGCAAAGAAGCTCGTGGCGGTATCGCAGGTGCTAACGCAGCAGCAGGTTTACCACAAGTTTACATCCCAGGTAAATCAATGGTTGCCGCTTCTGCAGGTACTTTCAAAGGTGAAAGCGCTGTAGCAGTAGGTTACTCACGCTCAAGCGACAATGGTAAAGTTATCTTTAAACTTCAAGGTAACGCCAATACCCAAGGCGACGTAGGTGGCTCTGTGGGTGTAGGTTACCAATGGTAATTTAGCTTTCCATTAAGATAGATAAAAACCCAGCTTCGGCTGGGTTTTTTATATTTAAAAATAGACATATATAAATAGAAAAATTCACGCATATATAACATTATATGTGCGTGAATTTTTCTAATTAACAATATTTTATATGATGTTTTCTAGAGATGTTCTTTTGCAAATGCTAGATTTTTTTGAATACGTTGTTTATCTTGTTCTGGAATTGTTGGATTTTCTAATAATTCAACACAGAGCGCATAACAGATATGATAATTTTTAACCCAATAGGCGCTTACTGCCAACTCATCTTTAGCTTTCCATTCGTAAATAGGGTAGTTTACAAACAGTTTATCAGTACTAAGAGGAATACTTATAGCTGCCATTGCATAGATATAAGCTAATTTTATACGATTATTAAGGCGTAAATAGCGCGCTAAGAAATATAAACTTTCAGCACGCTGTGGGCGATACTCATAAGCAGCAAGAAACGCCTGTTGTACTTCATCTAATGGATAATTTAATTGTGCTTTTAGTTTTGCAACTTGTAGTAGTGAATAGTAAACTTCTTCAACCCAGCCACCAAGAGCAATACGTTTTTTGTAGGTATCTAATGCTTTTTTAGGTTGATCAGAATCTCGCCATGTTTGTGCTAAATAGAATGTACAACGTCGGATTAATTCTTCTTTACGATCCCATAGACCTTCTTCCATCGCTTTTTGTTTTTTCGCATCACTTGCTTTTTCGAGGGCTTTCAATTTTTTGATTTCGGCCATTAACAGTTTAGCATCACGTTCGTATTTATCGCCTTTTGAACCACCATCAGTAAAATCTGGAAGTTCAATACCAGTTAATAAGGTAGGACTGTTATTTCCTTCAATGGAATCACAGTATTCATGAGTTGCTCCCCAATAACGGTAACGCTGACGACCGGTTAATCGACCATTCACTAGACGAATATTGGAATATCTTAAGGTGCTATTTTTTTGAATGACGGAGTACGCAGGATCGCCTTGTAATTGCGATTTCCATTCAGGATCGAGCACTTCTAATGTCATATCGGCATCACATAAGAAAATATAATCGGCTTTGTTTTCTGCCAATTCTAATGCTTCGCTACGGTTGTGGGAAAAATTAACCCAAGGTCGTTCAAATAATTCACCAGGGATTTTATGTTTTGCCATAAAATCTTTGATGATTTGTTGGGTACCATCAGTTGAACCAGTGTCCACCACAACCCAATAATCAATTTGACCAACCATGGAACTCATACAGCGTTCGATGATAGCAGACTCATTTTTTACGATAGCATTCCAGCAAATTGTCTTTTTATCGGTTCTTTTAGGCATTTTTCTATCTCTTATGTTTTAATATTAATTCAAGCTTATCCCTCTTTAGATTAGGGAGATATTATAACGAAAATACATTTTTTTTGCTGAAAATTATGCGAAAAATGACCGCACTTTTTCTCGCATATAGACAATTCCAATTACATCAATTTATAGCTTTCTTATTCACTTTTAGGCAAAATAGAGCACAATTCCAATGAGTAAAAAAGGATCATTACAATGACTAAACATTATGATTATATTGCGATCGGTGGCGGTTCAGGTGGGATTGCTTCAATTAACCGTGCGGCAAGCTATGGCAAAAAATGTGCAATTATTGAAGCAAAACATCTCGGTGGTACTTGCGTAAACGTAGGTTGTGTACCGAAAAAAGTGATGTTCTATGGCGCACAAGTTGCAGAAGCCATTAATAACTATGCACCTGCTTATGGTTTTGATGTAGAAGTGAAAAAGTTTGATTACGCGAAATTAGTCGAGAGCCGTCAAGCTTACATCGGTCGTATTCATACGTCTTACAATAATGTATTAGCGAAAAATAACGTGGATGTTCTAAATGGTTTTGCGCGTTTTAAAGATGCGAAAACGATTGAAGTGAGCTATGCAGATGGTTCAACAGAATTAGTGACCGCCGATCATATCTTAATTGCGACGGGTGGCCGCCCAAGTATTCCTGCAGTAAAAGGTGCAGAATACGGAATTGATTCAAATGGTGTATTTGCTTTAAATGAATTGCCAAAACGTGTCGCAGTAGTAGGCGCAGGTTATATTGCAGTTGAATTAGCGGGTGTTTTAAATAGCTTAGGCAGCGAAACGCATTTATTTGTGCGCCAACATGCTCCATTGCGTAATCAAGATCCATTGATTGTGGAAACTTTAGTTGAAGTGTTAGCACAAGATGGTATCCAATTACATACCAAAGCATTACCAGAAGAAGTGGTTAAAAATGCGGATGGTTCGCTTACCTTGAAATTACAAGATGGCCGAGAAACTACAGTGGATACGTTAATTTGGGCGATTGGTCGTGAACCGGCTACTGATGTGATTAATCTTGAAGTCACCGGTGTGAAAACCAATTCACGCGGACAAATTATTGTCGATAAATATCAAAATACAAACGTACCTGGCATTTATGCGGTAGGTGATATTATCGAAGGTGGTATTGAATTAACACCAGTTGCCGTGGCGGCCGGTCGTCGTTTGTCTGAGCGTTTATTCAATAACAAACCAAATGAGCATTTAGATTACAATCTTGTGCCAACCGTTGTATTCAGCCATCCGCCAATCGGTACAGTCGGTTTAACTGAACCGCAAGCGATTGAGCAATATGGCGAAGAAAATGTGAAAGTGTATAAATCCTCTTTCACCGCAATGTACACCGCTGTCACTGAACATCGTCAACCTTGCCGAATGAAATTAGTATGTGTCGGCAAAGAAGAGAAAATCGTGGGCTTACACGGCATTGGTTTCGGTGTAGATGAAATGATTCAAGGTTTTGCTGTGGCAATCAAAATGGGGGCAACTAAAGCAGACTTTGATAATACGGTGGCAATTCACCCAACAGGTTCTGAAGAATTTGTCACAATGCGTTAATTGCAGATAAAGAAAGTGCGGTTAAAAATCTCTGATGTTTTTGACCGCACTTTTTATTGTGATTTGTTATTAGGCTGCAACGCGATTGCCTAATGTACCATCATCTTCCATTTCTTTTGCCACACCGACGATCTCAGCAATTTTGTCCCCTTCTTTGAAGAAAACAAATCCACCATGTTCCATTTTGACCCACGGCTCATCCTTGGTGAGAGGGAAAGTCGTAATGATCGTGACTTTGTCGCCATCTTTTGCGTAATCATTAAAATCAATGACGCCATCATCATCAATGCGGTGTGCTTTACCAAAAGGGGCTTTACGTGTTAAGTAATGCAAATTGGTTGAGCAGTGGGCAATCATCCATTCTCCATTCGAAAGAATAAAGTTGAAGGTACCTTTTTGTGAAAGCTCTTTGGTAATGTCTTGAATAGCTTCAAAAATTTCCATTTCAGACGGTTTACGACGGAAGCGATTTTTCAAATATTCCGCCATATAACAAAAGGCCGCTTCTGAATCAGTTGAGCCAATCGGCTGACAGAAACTCTCAGACATATCCGGTAATTCTTTTAAATTACCGTTGTGAGCAAACACCCAGTTTTGTCCCCAAATTTCACGAATAAAGGGGTGGGTGTTTTCAATGGTGACACCACCTTGTGTTGCTTTACGAATGTGAGCAATCACATTGAGCGATTTAATTTTGTATTGTTTTACACAATCCGCAATAGGGGATTGTGAGGCAGCGTGGTTATCGCGAAAAATACGCACACCCCGACCTTCAAAAAAAGCGATACCGAAGCCATCTGAATGGCAGTCGGTAAGACCGGCACGACGACGGAAACCTTCAAAAGAAAAGACAATATCCGTCGGTGTATTACAGTTCATTCCGAGTAATTGGCACATAAATTCCTACAGCTTATTTTTATATTTTTTATAACCTTATAATGTGTGCTGATTTAACACCATAATGCGTTGAAATTCAAGATGGATAACAAAGGATTTTTAGAAGAAAATGTTACATAAAATAACCTGAAAATCTTTCTGATCTGAAGGCTATGGATGAGCACTTTATTAAGTTAATAAAAAAGGCGTGTTTATCACGCCTTTTGTTATATTTTTTAAGATTATGCTTTAATTTCGGAGCGGCTTTTTAAGAAAAAGAGTGCGACTGTTGAGATCAACATCACAAAGCCAACGCCAACATATAAACTCTGTTTGTCCCAGCCCATATCTAATAATTGACCCGCAATCGTTGGAGCAAGAATTGCACCAATACGACCGATACCAATCGACCAGCCCACACCGGTGCTACGAATATCGGCATCATAAGTAAGTGGGTTTAAGGTATAAAGACCGCTGATACAGCCATTCATGAGTGCACCAACTAAAATACCGAATACCATCGCAATCCATAAAACGGACGAGGATAAGATAAAGGTAATGATTGCTGCAGAAGATAAGACGGTGAATAAAATTAACACGCCTCGTGCTGTCCAACGGCTAGCCAGTAAGCCATAGATTAAGGCGCCACAAGTGCCCCCTAATGAGATCATCATTCCGACGCTCACACTTTGCTCTGTCGTCATGCCTGCTTCTTTTAATAAGGCTGGTGTCCATGAGCTGATAAAATAGAAGCTGAACATGATTGCAAAGAAAGCCGTCCAAATTAACAGGGTAGAATGTAAGTATTTTTCGCTAAATAATTGGCTAATAGGCAATTTAGTTTTAACTTTTTCTGCTTTTTCAGGAAGTTTCCAATCACCGGCTAAACCAATTTTTTTTGCGATTAAATTTAACCGCACTTCTGCATTTTTAGGTTGTTTGGAGGTGAGAAAATCAATGGATTCCGGTAACCAAATAAATAACACCACTAAAAGTAAACCGGTTAAGATAGCACCTGCTAGGAACACAGAACGCCAGCCATATTCACCTTGTAGCATCACGGCAAACATGCCACCTAATACCGCACCGATACCAAATCCTGCTGCATAGACGCTGATCGCAAAGCTACGCCATTTACGAGAAGAATATTCACTTGTGATCACGTTTGTGCCCACTAAAATACCGCCGACACCAAGCCCGGTGATAACGCGCCAGAAACCGAGCCATTGATATTGTGAGATAAACGCCGAGCCTAACATCCCAATAGCGGAGAGTGATACCGCCATTAATAACAATGGACGGCGACCAATTTTATCCGCAAGTGGTGCAAGGAAAAGTGAGCCGGCAGTCATACCAAACAAGCCGGCACTTAATAAATAACCCAACTCAATCCCCGTGAGGCCAAATTCGCCACGAATGGCTGTTGCAGTAAAGGCCAGGGCTAATACATCAAAGCCATCAAGTAAATTCATGATGGCAGCCATCACCACAATCATCCATTGATAAGCCCCCATTGGGCTTTGTTCTATTTTGGCTCTAAGAGAAAGCGTTTCAGCCATTTTATTTCCTTAAGTTAAGCGAATTGTCGGGAATTTGCGAGTGATTGAAGTTTGCGCAAAATCATGCTGAGCACCACACCGTAAGCAGGTACAAATAAGACAATGCCGACAAATAATTTAAATAAGTAATCGACAAATCCAAGGCTAAACCAATGTTCTGCCATAAATGGGTCACTACTTTTATAAAATGCGACACAAAAGAACATAAAGGTATCCGCAAGGGAACCAAATGTCATTGAGCTGCTCGGTGCAATCCACCACGTTTTTAATTGGCGTAAGCGGTTGAATACTAACACATCTAATAATTGACCGAAAACATAAGCACAGAAACTCGCAAATGCAATACGGAAAACAAACATATTGAATTCACTTAATGCACCTAATCCTTGATATTGCCCATTAGAAAAAATCACAGAAACGATATAACTGACAATAAGAGCGGGGAGCATCACAACAAAAATAATCCAACGAGCTTCTTTCGCCCCAAATACGCGTACGGTTAAATCAGTGGCTAAGAAAATGAATGGGAAGGTAAGAGTGC
>CABSZQ010000013.1 GCA_902482195.1 uncultured Haemophilus sp. | reverse complement strand
AACTAAACGTGGACAATCAGCAGGTAATCCAATTCCCATGGCGGGCGTGCCTTATCATGCGGTAGAAGGTTATTTAGCAAAATTAGTGCAATTAGGTGAACCTGTAGCCATTTGTGAGCAAGTGGGTGATCCCGCCACATCAAAAGGGCCTGTTGAACGCAAAATTGTACGAATTGTGACACCAGGTACAGTGAGTGATGAAGCACTTTTACCAGAACGCCAAGATAACTTAATTGTGGCGGTTTATCAGGAAAAAGAAAAATTTGGTCTAGCCACATTAGACATGACATCTGGACGCTTTCAGCTTTGTGAACCTCATTCAAAAGAAGCCTTGCAAGCTGAATTACAGCGTATTAATCCCGTGGAATTACTTTATTGTGAAGATTTTGTCGAAATGGCCATTATCGAACATTATAAAGGCCTACGCCGTCGCCCTATTTGGGAATTTGAGCTCAGTGCGGCAATTTCAGAACTTAACCGTCAATTTGGTACGAAAGATTTACGTGCATTTGGTGTAGAAAAGTCCCCCCTTGGCTTGGCAGCAGCAGGCTGTTTATTGCAATATGCAAAAGAAACACAACGTGCTTCTCTGCCACACATTCAAAGTATCAGTGTTATTCAAAATAACGATAATATTCAATTAGATGCCGCGACACGCCGCAATTTAGAACTCACTCAAAATCTTGCGGGAGGCACAGAAAACACGCTGGCTTCGGTATTAGATAAATGTGTTACGCCAATGGGTAGCCGTTTGTTAAAACGTTGGATTCATCAGCCTATCCGTCAAACAGACATTCTATTAAAACGCCAAAAAACAATTGGTGAAATTATTGAGCAAGATTTGTATCACGAATTGCAGCCTTATTTGCAACAAGTGGGCGATATGGAACGCATTCTTGCCCGTGTAGCACTGCGTTCTGCTCGTCCTCGAGATCTCACGCGTTTACGTACTGCATTAGAACAAATTGAACCGATAAAATCGCTAATTCATACAAAAACATCGTCAAATTTGACCGCACTTTCTGCACAAATTAGTGATTTTTCCGCGCAAATCGAGCTACTTCAAAAAGCAATTATTGAAACCCCTCCGTTATTAATTCGCGATGGTGGCGTTATTGCTGAAGGCTATAATGCAGAATTAGATGAATGGCGAACCCTTTCCGCTGGCGCAACGCAATATTTAGAAAATTTAGAACAACGCGAACGAGAAAGCACGGGTATTGATACCTTAAAAATTGGCTTTAATGCGGTGCATGGTTATTACATTCAAATTAGCCAAGGACAATCCCATAAAGCACCTATTCATTATGTTCGCCGTCAAACATTAAAAAATGCCGAGCGCTATATTATTCCTGAATTAAAAGAATATGAAGATAAGGTTTTAAAATCAAAAGGCGCGGCGCTTGCTTTAGAAAAGCAACTTTATGATGAATTATTTGATTTATTATTGCCACATTTAGGTCAATTACAGTTAGCGAGCTTGGCATTGTCTGAATTGGATGTGTTAGTTAACTTAGCAGAGAGAGCAGAAACCTTAAATTATGTTGCACCACAATTTAGCGATGAAATTGGCGTAAAAATTGAAAATGGTCGCCATCCTGTAGTGGAACAAGTCTTAAAAGACCCCTTTATTGCTAACCCTGTGAATCTCAATCAGCAACGTCATTTGCTGATTATTACTGGCCCAAATATGGGTGGTAAAAGTACCTATATGCGTCAAACGGCTTTAATTACGTTAATGGCATATATAGGCAGTTTTGTGCCAGCTGATAGCGCTATTATTGGGCAAATTGATCGAATTTTCACTCGAATTGGCGCCTCTGATGATTTAGCATCCGGTCGTTCTACATTTATGGTGGAAATGACAGAAATGGCGAACATTCTTCATCAAGCCACTTCACAAAGTTTGGTTCTGATTGATGAAATTGGACGAGGTACGTCTACTTATGATGGGCTTTCTTTAGCTTGGGCTTGTGCTGAATGGTTAGCGAAGAAAACTCGTTCACTTACGTTATTTGCGACCCATTATTTTGAACTCACCGCACTGCCAGAACAAATTGAAGGCATTGCCAATATTCATTTAGATGCATTAGAACACAATAATACTATTGCCTTTATGCATGCCGTTCAAGACGGTGCGGCAAGTAAAAGTTATGGTCTTGCTGTTGCAGCGCTGGCAGGTGTACCTCAATCTGTTATTAAACTAGCGAAGCAAAAATTACATCAGTTAGAAAAATTGTCGGCACAAAATGGTGATCAACAAATTCAACATTTAAGAGCGTTAAATCAACATCAAGGTGAATTGGCTTTTGAGGCAGAGCCTGATGCTTTACGCGAAGCCATTGAGCAGCTTGATCCAGATGAATTAAGTCCAAAACAAGCCTTAGCTTATCTGTATCAATTGAAGAAAATGCTGTAAGAAATAAAAAAGAGCGGTCAAAAAATTCATTGTTTTTTATGACCGCTCTTTTATTTTCACTAATTTCTTAAAATCTCATAGATTTCAGAATCTTTTCTATCGAGATAATGGATGGATTGGATTTTACGAATGGTGCGTGATTTACCACGGATTAATAAAGTTTCTGTGGTGGCCAAGTTGCCACGGCGAGAAATCCCTTTGAGTAATTCACCGTGCGTAATTCCTGTTGCAGCAAAAACAAGATTATCATCACGTACTAAATCTTCTAATTTTAAGATTTCATTGACCTTCACACCTAAGGCTTCACAACGTTGAACTTCTTCAGCGGCAATTTTACGGTTTTCTTCTGTATCGCCTTTCACTTCATTGCGTGGAATAAGACGAGCTTGCATATCTCCACCTAATGCGCGAATTGCAGCGGCAGCTGCCACACCTTCAGGTGCACCGCCAATACCATAAACCATATCCACTTCAGCATCCGGTAAGCAACATAAAACCGAAGCCGCAACATCACCATCTGGAATAGCCATCACACGAATACCTAGATTATGCATTTGCTTAATCACTTCATCATGACGCGGTTTAGCGAGTACCATCACGGTTAAATCCGATAAGGATTTACCTAAACGAGAAGCCACACGGCGAAGGTTTTGTTCAATCGGTAAACTTAAATCAATCATGCCTTTTACTTCAGGACCGACGACTAATTTTTCCATATACATATCTGGCGCTTTTAAGAAAGTGCGTTTACCGCCAGCAGCTAATACTGAAATAGCATTTGATTGGCCCATTGCAGTCATTCTTGTGCCGTCAATCGGATCAACCGCAATAGAAACGAGTTCACCATTACCTGACCCTACTTTTTCGCCAATATAAAGCATTGGTGCTTCGTCAATTTCCCCTTCACCAATCACAATTTCACCGTCCATATGGATTAAATTCAGCATATAACGCATGGCTTTGACTGCTGCCTCATCCGCCGCATTTTTATTACCACGTCCAAGCCAAGTATAAGCCGCTAACGCAGCCGCTTCGGTTACTCTTGAAAATTCAATAGCTAATGCACGATTCATTTTTCTCTCCCAATGCAAAAAGTCTCGTTATTTTATCACTAAGCAAACGTTTGCATAATAAATTTTGACAAGAGGCTTTTAAAAATAGGATTAAGTGGGTAGAATAAAGCCGTTTCGGACTTATTTTAAAAAAGGAAATCACTATGTCTTTAGAAATTTTAGATCAGCTTGAAGAAAAAATTAGACAAGCAGTAGAAACCATTCAATTACTTCAACTTGAAGTGGAAGAATTAAAAGAACAAAAAAATCAATCTCAACAAGCGGTAGAAGCGTTGCAACATGAAAACGAGCAACTTAAAAATGAACACCGCAACTGGCAAGAACATATTCGTTCATTGTTGGGTAAATTCGACAACGTATAATGACTATAAAGGCTTAGAAAATCTAAGCCTTTTTTCTTATTAGGAAACAATATGAATATTTGCGTGATTTCAGGCAGCACATTAGGCGGCGCTGAATATGTAGCGGAACATTTAGAAGATGTGCTAAAAACACAAGATTTTTCTACCGCACTTTTCCACGGACCAGAACTTGATGATGTGATTGATGAAAATATTTGGTTGATTGTCACTTCAACACATGGTGCAGGTGAATTGCCTGATAATTTGAAACTACTCTTTGAACAAATTGCGGCATCAGATAAAGATTTCTCTTCCCTCCGCTTTGCCGTTGTAGGCTTAGGCAATTCAGATTACGATACATTCTGTCATGCCGTGAATAAAGTTGAAACACAATTAAGTGAAAAAAATGCGGTCAAAATTTGCGACAGTTTAAAAATCGATGTCTTGCATGTTGATGATCAAGAACAATTTGCTGAAGATTGGCTACCACAATTTATAAATGCACTTTAGTCATAATAAAGCGATAATTTGAGTTATCGCTTTTTCTTTATCTATTATCCAAAAAAAATCACCTGTGGATAACTTTAATAAAACCTGTCAAAAACGTGTTCTTTTCCACTGAGTAAATATGATAATTGTTTTAACTGTGGATAAAATTGAAGGTTATCCACAAGAAAAAGCCTTCAAACTGATGACATTTCAACACAGTCTAAAACGATCTAACTTATTCATTTAAAAAAGGAAAAGGATCTTATTCACAAGGTAAAAGGATCTTAATAGTAACAATAATAAGATCTTTATATATAAATAGCTTTTATCTTTATTACCTCTCGATCTTCTCTCATCACAGATTGAATTCTTGCTTTCAAGCACACGTAATTTTCAGTAGAATAGCGCCTATTTTTAGATCGAAGATCAAATTGAAGACGAAGAGAGAGATATGTTTTACACCGAAAATTATGATGTGATCGTTGTGGGTGGCGGTCATGCCGGTACAGAAGCCGCATTGGCTCCGGCACGGATGGGATTAAAAACCCTATTATTGACACATAATGTTGATACCCTTGGACAAATGTCATGTAACCCCGCTATTGGTGGTATTGGTAAAGGCCATTTAGTGAAAGAAGTAGATGCGATGGGCGGCTTAATGGCGCATGCTGCAGATAAAGCAGGTATTCAATTTCGTACTTTAAACAGCAGTAAAGGGCCTGCTGTACGTGCAACTCGTGCTCAAGCCGACCGTGTTTTATATCGTCAAGCGGTACGCATCGCACTAGAAAATCAACCAAATTTAGATATTTTCCAACAAGAAGTAACCGATATTTTAATTGAACAAGATCGCGTTTGTGGTGTGGAAACCAAAATGGGACTTAAATTCCGTGCTAAATCGGTCATTTTAACTGCCGGTACTTTCTTATCGGGTAAGATCCATATTGGTTTAGAACATTATGAAGGTGGCCGAGCTGGTGATCCTGCATCTGTTACACTTTCTCATCGTTTACGTGATTTAAATTTACGTGTAGATCGTTTGAAAACGGGTACACCACCACGTATTGATGCACGTACAATCAATTTTGATATTTTAGCTAAACAGCATGGTGATGATGTGTTGCCTGTATTCTCTTTTATGGGATCAGTGGATGATCACCCTCAACAAATTCCTTGTTATATCACCCATACTAATGAACAAACCCATGAAGTGATCCGTAATAACTTGGATCGCAGTCCAATGTATACTGGTGTGATTGAAGGGATTGGTCCACGTTATTGTCCATCCATTGAAGATAAAGTGATGCGTTTCGCCGATCGTAATTCACATCAAATTTATTTGGAACCGGAAGGCTTAACCAGTAATGAAGTGTATCCAAACGGGATCTCTACCAGTTTGCCGTTTGACGTACAAATGGGCATTGTGAATTCCATGAAAGGTTTGGAAAAAGCGCGCATCATTAAACCGGGTTATGCCATTGAATATGATTATTTTGATCCGCGTGACTTAAAACCAACGTTAGAAACTAAATCGATTTCGGGTTTATTCTTTGCCGGTCAAATTAACGGTACAACCGGTTATGAAGAAGCGGCGGCACAAGGCTTATTGGCGGGGATTAACGCAGGTCTTTACGTACAAGAGAAAGAGGCATGGTATCCACGTCGCGATCAATCTTATACAGGCGTATTGGTGGATGATCTTTGTACACTTGGTACCAAAGAACCATATCGAGTATTTACTTCTCGTGCTGAATACCGTTTATTGTTGCGTGAAGATAATGCGGATATTCGTTTAACGCCAATTGCCCATGAATTAGGTTTGATTGATGAGGCTCGTTGGGCGCGCTTTAATCAAAAAATGGAAAATATTGAACAGGAACGCCAACGCTTACGCAGCATTTGGTTGCATCCGCGTTCTGAATATTTAGAAGAAGCGAATAAAGTACTTGGTAGCCCACTTGTGCGTGAAGCCAGCGGTGAAGATTTATTGCGTCGCCCAGAGATGACCTACGATATTTTGACTTCTTTAACGCCATACAAACCAGCAATGGAAGATAGAGAAGCTGTAGAACAAGTGGAAATTGCTATTAAGTATCAAGGCTATATTGAGCATCAACAAGAAGAAATTGAAAAACAAAAACGCCACGAAAATACGGCAATTCCGGCTAACTTTGATTACAGCAAAGTGTTTGGTTTATCTAATGAAGTACGTGCGAAGTTGGAACAGCATCGTCCGGTTTCCATTGGTCAAGCAAGCCGAATTTCAGGCATTACTCCTGCAGCAATTTCAATTATTCTGGTGAATTTGAAAAAACAAGGCATGCTAAAACGTGGGGAGTAAACTTCTCAGGTATTGAAAGCAAAAGTGCGGTGAATTTTCATCGCACTTTTTTATATTACAAATTAAAAAGATGTAATTAGTAGGCTAAATTTTTGCTGAAATAAAAACACTAAGGATTTTAACCGCACTTTCAAGTAGAATGACGAAAAACAGACAAGATAGATAGAAAAATGAAAGCAAAACTCGAAAATTTACTGGCTCAAGCAGAAATTCAATTAACCGATCTACAAAAAGATCAACTGATCCAGTTAGTACAATTACTCAATAAATGGAATAAAGCCTATAACTTAACCTCTGTGCGTGATCCACAGGAAATGTTAGTGAAACATATCTTGGATAGTATTGTTGTTAGTCCTTATTTACAAGGGGATCGTTTTATTGATGTGGGAACGGGTCCAGGCTTGCCAGGCCTGCCTTTAGCCATTATTAATCCTACCAAGCAATTTGTCTTGTTAGATAGTTTAGGTAAGCGTATTAGCTTTATTCGAAATGCAGTACGTGAGTTAGGACTAACAAATGTAGAACCCATTCTTAGCCGCGTTGAGGAATACCAACCTGAACAAAAATTCGACGGTGTACTAAGTCGTGCATTTGCTTCGTTAAAAGATATGACAGATTGGTGTCATCATTTGCCAAAGAAAGATGGATATTTTTATGCCTTGAAAGGCATTTATCACGAAGATGAAGTTCAAGAATTAGACAAAAAATTCGAAATAAAAGACGTGATAACTTTACATGTCCCTGAGCTTGTAGGTGAACGACATTTAATCGTTTTACGATAAAACACACTTTTTTTGTGACGATTTTGTGAATATTTTTTTAAAAGTGTGATTTGTTTAACATTTTTTAGTGGTTTAAAAGTTGAAACTCTTTGTAGCGCGGGTATAATTAGATAGTTTTTGTATTTTAAAAAAATAAGATAATGTCTAAGGTTTTAACACAGGCTAAAAATCGATATCAAAAGGCCATAATCATTGAGTCGGTTTGTCTTGTTGTTTTTGGGGTATTCCTTGCAATTTGGCAAGGTGAAAGTGCGGTAGATTTTAGTTTAGGATTTATCAGTGCTTTTGTACCATTTTGTACTTTTGCTTATATTGTTTTTTTTCGCAAACAAGATTTTTCAACAAAATTAACAGCATTTTATCGTGGTGAAGCGTTAAAGTTTATGCTAACGATTGTGCTTGTGGGGGTGTCCTTTAAATGGCTTGCTATCTCACATTTTATTTTGTTTTTTGTTGGTTTTTTTACAGCATTAGCGTTGAATAATGTTATTCCGTTTTTGTTAAATAGATCTTAATTTTTCTACAAAGGGTTGACTATGTCTGGACAAACAACTTCCGAATATATTAGTCACCACTTGTCTTTCTTGAAGACAGGTGATGGTTTCTGGAACGTTCACTTCGATACGCTTTTTTTCTCAATTGTATCGGCAGTGATTTTCTTGTTTATCTTTTCTCGTGTTGCAAAAAATGCTACGACAGGCGTACCAGGCAAAATGCAATGTTTGGTTGAAATTGTTGTAGGTTGGGTTGATGGTATTGTGAAAGAAAACTTTCATGGTCCGCGTAATGTGGTAGCACCAATTGCTTTAACCATTTTCTGCTGGGTATTCATTATGAATGCTATCGACTTGATCCCAGTTGATTTTCTTCCTCAATTTGCCGGTCTTTTTGGTATTCATTACTTAAGAGCAGTACCAACAGCAGATATCAGTGCAACATTAGGTATGTCAATCTGTGTATTCTTCCTCATTCTTTTCTATACAATTAAATCAAAAGGTTTTGGTGGTTTAGTTAAAGAATATACACTCCACCCTTTTAATCATTGGGCGTTTATTCCTGTAAACTTTATTCTTGAAACGGTGACTTTATTAGCGAAACCTATTTCTCTTGCTTTCCGTCTTTTCGGTAATATGTATGCAGGGGAATTAATCTTTATTCTTATCGCTGTGATGTACTCTGCAAATGTGGCCATTGCAGCATTGGGAATCCCATTACACCTAGCTTGGGCTATTTTCCATATTTTGGTTATTACGTTACAAGCATTCATCTTTATGATGTTAACGGTGGTTTATTTAAGTATTGCTTATAACAAAGCAGAACATTAATTTTTATTAACCGGCTCTAGGGCTAAACTTAACTTCTATCTATTGGAGAACATTATGGAAACTGTAATTACAGCGACAATCATTGGTGCATCAATTCTTCTTGCATTTGCTGCATTAGGTACTGCAATCGGCTTTGCGATCTTAGGTGGTAAATTCTTAGAATCATCTGCTCGCCAACCTGAATTAGCATCTAGCCTACAAACTAAAATGTTTATCGTGGCTGGTCTTTTGGATGCGATTGCAATGATTGCTGTTGGTATTTCATTACTTTTCATTTTCGCAAACCCATTCATCGGTTTATTACACTAATCACCTTATTTGCTTATCAACGTAAAACAAGCATAGTAAGGAGGACGTTGTGAATTTAAATGCAACATTGATTGGTCAACTTATTGCGTTCGCACTTTTCGTGTGGTTCTGCATGAAGTTTGTTTGGCCACCAATTATTAATGCGATTGAAACACGTCAAAGCCAAATTGCGAACGCCTTAGCGTCAGCTGAAGCAGCGAAAAAAGAGCAAGCAGATACTAAAAATCTTGTTGAACAAGAACTTCTATCTGCAAAAGTACAAGCTCAAGAAATTTTAGATGCTGCGAATAAACGTCGCAATGAAGTGTTAGACGAAGTGAAGGCAGAAGCTGAAGAACTAAAAGCAAAAATTATTGCTCAAGGTTATGCTGAAGTAGAAGCAGAACGTAAACGTGTTCAAGAAGAATTACGAGTTAAAGTGGCTTCATTAGCAGTAGCGGGTGCTGAGAAAATTGTGGGTCGTTCTATTGATGAAGCGGCAAACAATGACATTATTGATAAATTAGTTGCAGAGTTATAAGAGGCTTAGCTTATGTCAGAATTAACTACAATAGCTCGCCCTTATGCAAAAGCTGCATTCGACTTTGCCATTGAACAAAGTGCGGTCGAAAAATGGACTGAAATGTTAGGTTTCGCTGCTGCCGTAGCTGAAGATGAAACGGTAAAAGCTTACTTAAGTAGTTCTCTTTCTGCACAGAAATTAGCTGATACAGTAATTTCTATTTGTGGCGAACAATTGGATCAATATGGGCAAAATCTTATTCGGTTAATGGCTGAAAATAAGCGTTTGAGTGCGATTCCTACCGTGTTTGAAGAATTTAAACATTATGTAGAAGAACACCAAGCTATTGCAGAAGTTGAAGTAACTTCAGCACAACCATTGAATGCAACACAAATCGAAAAAATTGCAGCTGCAATGGAAAAAAGATTAGCTCGCAAAGTGAAATTAAATTGCAATGTAGATAGCTCACTGATTGCCGGTGTAGTGATTCGTACAGAAGATTTTGTGATTGACGGAAGTAGTCGTGGACAACTTGCTCGTCTCGCAAATGAGTTGCAATTATAAGAGGAATACAAGATGCAACTAAATTCAACTGAAATTAGTGAATTGATTAAAAAACGCATCGCTCAATTCGACGTGGTGAGCGAAGCCCGTAATACAGGGACAATTGTTTCTGTAAGCGACGGGATTATTCGTATTCATGGCTTAAGCGATGTGATGCAAGGCGAAATGATCGCCTTACCAGGCAACCGTTACGCAATGGCACTTAACCTTGAACGTGATTCTGTTGGTGCGGTAGTAATGGGTCCTTACGCAGATTTAGCGGAAGGTATGGAAGTACAATGTACTGGCCGTATTCTTGAAGTACCAGTTGGTCGTGGTTTATTAGGTCGTGTGGTAAATACACTTGGTCAACCAATCGATGGTAAAGGTGAAATTGAAAACGATGGTTTCTCTCCTGTTGAAGTCATTGCACCAGGTGTTATCGATCGTAAATCGGTTGATCAGCCTGTACAAACCGGTTATAAAGCGGTTGACTCCATGGTTCCAATCGGTCGTGGTCAACGTGAGTTAATCATCGGTGACCGTCAAACTGGTAAAACAGCATTAGCAATCGACGCAATCATTAACCAACGTGATTCAGGTATTAAATGTATCTATGTAGCGATCGGCCAAAAAGCGTCGACTATTGCAAACGTAGTACGTAAATTAGAAGAGCACGGTGCGCTTGAAAACACTATCGTTGTTGCGGCATCTGCATCTGAATCAGCTGCTTTACAATATTTAGCGCCTTATGCTGGTTGTGCAATGGGTGAATATTTCCGTGATCGCGGTGAAGATGCGTTAATCGTTTACGATGACTTATCAAAACAAGCCGTTGCTTATCGTCAAATTTCATTATTATTACGTCGTCCACCAGGTCGTGAAGCATATCCAGGTGACGTATTCTACTTACACTCACGTTTACTTGAACGTGCAGCACGTGTAAATGAAGAATACGTAGAGAAATTTACTCAAGGCGCAGTAAAAGGAAAAACAGGTTCTTTAACCGCTCTTCCTATTATTGAAACTCAAGCGGGTGACGTTTCTGCATTCGTTCCAACCAACGTAATTTCGATTACCGATGGTCAGATTTTCTT
>CABSZQ010000012.1 GCA_902482195.1 uncultured Haemophilus sp. | reverse complement strand
AAACAATACAATTTGACGAGTATTTATGTGACTCACGATCAGGCTGAAGCCCTAACGATGTCAGATAAAATTATTGTGTTAAATAAAGGTGCTATTGAGCAAATTGGCTCTCCTCAAGATATTTATCATCATCCTAAAAACCGCTTTGTGGCAGATTTTATTGGAATTGCCAATATCACGGAAGCCAATGTGAAAAACATCGGTGACAATCTTTATGCAGTTAGTTCTATTTTTGGCGATTTCACCGTATTTTCTGAGAAAAAACCGGAATCAGAACGAATTTATATTTGCTTTCGACCAGAAGACATTGAATTGTTACCAAACGCACAAACGGAAGCGGAAAACCAAATTACAGTAGATATCATCAACACCGCTTTTATGGGCAATATCACGGAAGTGCAAGGAGTCATTAAACGTAATGATGAAGAGAAAAAATTACGCCTGCAACTAACAAAATGTCCGAATTTGAGCGATAAACTCACCTTTACGGTTCCCCGCCATGCGATTAAATTCTTGGAGTCCGTAAAATGAAAAGTCTCAAAAATGATGTAAAAGCATGGTTATTGCTATGCAGCGGTTTAGGTACAATCCTATTTTTAATGGGGTCCACATTCTACATTGTCGTCTCTCAAAGCCTTGGTTTATACAGTATGGGTGGGGAAGAAAGCCAATTTAGTTTGGAGTATTGGCAAGCCGTATTAAATAGCCCTGTATTCCAAAATTCGTATATTTATTCCGTAAAAGTGTCTTTATTAGGGGCGATTTTATCCATCATCGTGGCTTATCCCATTGCCATGTGGTTACGTAAAAAATTACCAGCCAAGATAACAATTATAACCATCTTGCGGGCGCCTATGTTGGTACCAGGATTAGTTGCAGCCTTCTTGTTCGTCAATATGATTTCTTACCACGGCATTCTTAATGAGGTATTTGTTTATTTAGGCATTTGGGACGAACCAAAAACCTTACAAAATGATGAGTTTGGTTGGGGGGTCGTGATTTTACAAATGTGGAAAAATATCCCCTTTGCTTTAATTCTTATTGGTGGAGCGGTCAATTCACTGAAAACTGACTTATTAGATGCGGCAGCTAATTTAGGTTCGAGTCCTTGGCAACGTTTTCGTTATGTGATCTTCCCACTAACCTTAGGTGCGGTACAAGTTTCCTTTATTTTGATCTTTATCGGCGCACTAGGTGATTTCGCCTTTTATAGTATTGCAGGTCCTCGTAGTACCTATTCTTTAGCACGTTTAATGCAAATGTCCGCCTATGAATTTGAAGAGTGGAATCAAAGTGCGGTCATGGCATTAACTATTATGTTGACCTCTGCCTTCTTCTCCATCCTAGTGTCATTATTGATTAAACCATTAGCCGTCAAACGTGGAGAAGTCAAATGAGTAGTTCCGTACAAATCACAACGAAAAATGGTCGATTAATCGCACGTATTTCCTTAACGTTCTTTATTCTTGCTAATTTTATTTGGTTGTTCCTACCCTTTTTAATGGCTGGTTTATGGTCATTGGTAGATCCCGCTAAACCGTGGAGTTATCCAGATATTTTCCCTCAATCATTATCTTTTGAGCGTTGGAAAATCGTCTGGGAAACCACCTCTTTACCTGAAGCAATGTTTAATAGCTATACCATTGCGCCTACGGTTTCTCTGATCACTATTTTACTCTCTCTCCCAACAGCTTATGCATTTGGACGTATGGACTTTAGAGGTAAAAAATTAGCAGAATTATTAACACTGATTCCATTGGTTATTCCAGGCATGATTATTGCCCTATTCTTTAGCCGTATGTTATTGGATTTAAATATTAATAATCCATTCATCGGCATTGTTATTGGGCATGTTGTACTCACTTTACCTTATGCTATTCGGATTTTATCCGCGGGCTTTTCTTCTGTACCGCAAGACCTTATTGATGCTAGCCGTGACTTAGGTGCATCTAAATTTACCGTTTTCAAAGACGTATATATGCCGATGTTAAAACCCAGTTTTTTAGCATCAATTATTTTCTGTTTAGTGAAAAGTATTGAAGAGTTTGCTATCGCTTTCGTTATCGGCTCACCAGACTTTATTACCGTGCCAACCATTTTATATTCTTTCCTCGGTTATTCTTTTATTCGTCCGAATGCAGCCGTTGTATCGATTATTTTGTTGGTACCAAACATTATTTTGATGATGATTATCGAAAAATTGTTGAAAGGGAATTATCTCTCTCAATCCACAGGAAAAGCATAATTTTCACAAGGAGCATCTTATGCAAAAAAATATCCGTAAACTTCTATCCATTGGTCTTACCGCTGCCGCCTTGGCTGTCAGCACTTTCGCCTCGGCTTCCACAGACTTAAGTGGTAAATCTTGGAGTGAAATCGAAGAACTCGCTAAAAAAGAAGGAAAATTGACAGTTAGTGTTTGGTATTTGCAGCCGCAATTCCGTAATTTTGTCAAAGAATTTGAAAATCAATACGGTATTAAAGTCAAAGTACCTGAAGGCACCTTGGACGGTAATATCAATAAACTGATCGCTGAAAAAAATCTAGAAACCGGCAAAATGGATGTGGTTGTGTTAAATGCTGACCGTTTAGGCAACGTAGCGAAAAATGACATTCTTGTAAAACTCAATAACTTACCAAATTTCGATAAATTAAATCACCACTTACAAGGTGTTGAATTAGGCGATATGGCTGTAGGTTACTGGGGTAATCAAACCGGTCTAGCTTATGATCCTATGCGAATTAAAGAAGAGGAATTGCCACAATCTTGGGCAGACATGGAAAGCTATATTGATAAAAATCCAAAAAAATTCGGCTATTCAGATCCAAATGGCGGCAGCTCTGGTAATGCCTTCATTCAACGAGCTTTAGTGTACATCAATGGTGATTATGATTATCGTACCGATAAAATCGATGAAGCACAGATTGCTAATTGGAAGAAAACCTGGGATTGGTTCAGCAGTAAAAAAGATGCGCTAATCCGTACGGCTTCGAATGCTGATAGTCTAACCCGTTTAAACGACGGTGAGTTAGTAATTGTCTCCGCATGGCAAGATCACTTGTTCAGCTTGCAAAAACAAGGTGCAATTACTGACCGTTTAAAATTCTATGTACCAAAATTTGGGATGCCTGGCGGTGGTAATGTTGTAACCGTAGCAAAAAATGCGCCTAACCCAGCCGCATCACTTGTTTTCGTGCATTGGATTACCTCACCTGAAGTACAACAGAAATTAAACCAAGAATTCGGTGTTCGTCCACTCAATAGTGAATCTGGTTTGAAAGATACTATTTTCTTCTCAACACCATGGCGTAAAGCCGAAATGGAAGCCTTCACGAAAGAGGTTATTTCGAGATAAACAACAAACCGCACTTTAACGTGCGGTTTACTTTTATAGGCTAATAAAGTGCGGTCAGTTTTAACCACATTTACAACCAAACAAAATAAGTCATACTGCCGATGATGACGATACAGAATAGGTTTAAAATCAAACCAACTTTCGCCATATCAAGTTGTTTCACATTTCCTGTTGCAAATACAATAGCATTTGGCGGTGTGGCGATTGGTAGCATAAATGCACAACTTGCCCCACAAGCGATAATTGCGGCTAAAGCGATAGGCGGTAAATTCATGGATTGTGCCACTGAAATCACAATTGGCATAATCAATGCAGCACTGGCGGTATTCGATGTGAATTCTGTTAAGAAAATAATAAATGCGGTTATCACAAAACAAAGCACCCAAAGTGGTTTGGTTTGTACAAACTGAACGATGCTATCTGCCATAATTTTACTGGCGCCAGAATCTTTCATCACAATACTGAGTGTTAAACCACCTCCGAATAAAACGAGTACGCCCCATTCAACACGTTCTTGGATTTCTTTCCAGCTTGCCACACCTGAGATACAAATAAAGATCACCACACATAGTGCAATCACCGTATCAAAATTTTCGATTTTTTTCGGCAATTCAAGAAGAGAGCTAATCCATGGATTTAGAAGAGAACTGAAAAGCAGCATAATCGCCATGCCGATAAAGATCAGTAAGGTAATGATATTTTTTCGGTTAAAACTAACTTTCTCAAGCGATGGATTAAATTCCACAGAAAAGTCTGGACGTAAAATCACCCATAAAGAAAAAATCATTGAAGGTACAAGCAATACCATCACTGGGAAACCATAACCTAGCCATTCCGTGAAAGTCACTTGAATTTGAGATGCCAAAATCGCATTCGGTGCACTTCCCACCAAGGTACCAATGCCACCAATACTGGCACTAAATGCCATGCCTAATAATACGAAGGCGTACAACCGATGATTTTTCTCTGCATTGATACCTTTTAACATCCCCATCGTGAGCGGTAACATCATCGCCGCCACAGCGGTGTTGTTAATCCACATAGAAAGGAATGTAGTTACGGTGAAAAGATAGGTAATAGAAAGTTTTAAGTTTCCTTTGGCCAAACGAATAATGTAATTTGCAATAATCTTGTCTAGGTTCTGAATTTGCAGCACCGCAGCCACCACAAATCCCCCAAAGAACATATAAATAATTGGCGTGGAGAATGGTGCAAGGGCTTTTTGCGTATTAATCAAGCCTAACCCAATGGCTACAACCGGTACCATAAGGGATGTCACGGTAATATTAAAGGCTTCCGTTAACCATAAAATACCAATAAAAATCAGCAAGGCTAACCCGCGATTCTCTTGAGCAGAGAACGGCAGTATTTTGATTAACACCAACATGAAGACAAAGTCTAGGGCAAGAATAATGAGACTTTTATATTTAGAGAGAAAGGTTTGTTGAGTTTGCATATACAATCTCCTATAAAACGATAGGGGAGATTATTAATTAGCATTTAACCGAAAAAATTGAAACATATTTTTAACAAATTTGTGACACGCTTCAAACTATTTTTGTATAAACAACAAACCGCACCTAAAAGTGCGGTCTGTTTTGCTTTCGTTTTTTATCGTTGCACACGTGCTTGAATACGTTCTGGCAATCTTAATCCAACGAGAGCAACAAGGACAATTGTCCAGAATAAGGTCACATACACAAGGGCTGAACCAAGTCCGACTCTTTCGCTAAGTGCGGCGGCAATCACTGGAGACACCCCTCCACCAATCGCGGCGAAGTTATAGATGAAACCAATACCTGTGCTTCGCATTTCAGCCGGGAAGAAAGTCGCCATATATTTTGGTACTAAACCGGCAATCCCTAAGTTAGTTGCAAGTAAGAAGAAGAGCAACGCACCAAGCGCTAATACATTATTTTCTGGCAAATAGAATACTGGGAAGAGGAAGAAAAGTGATAACAATAAGCTATATACAAAGGTTTTCTTCTCACCCAATTTGTCCCCGATAAAGCCTGCAATTAAGGTACCGATGAGGATACCAAAGCCTGCCCAGAACATCAGTGATTTCACATTTTCAGCGTAACCGTTTTCTTTGAGGTAAAGTGGAAGCAAGCCCACTACCGGCCAGTTTACGGAGAAAATTGAATAACAAACTAAGAAAATAATTAAGGTAATTGGTAATTGTTTTTTAGTAAATAGGTCAGTAAGTGGAACTTTATTCACTTTACCCGCCGCTTTTGCTTGCGCCCATTCTTCACTTTCAGGTGCATGGCGACGAACGTAGAGCACTAAAGCGACTGGTGCTAAACCAATGAAGAAAGCCATACGCCAACCATAAGTTTGAGATACCCAAGGAATCACTTGAGAAGCAAGAATATTACCAATGGAGAAGCCACTCACTAAGAATGCACTGGCTTTTGTACGTAAATGTTGTGGCCAGCTTTCAATGGCATAAGAGGAAGAACACGCATATTCACCCGCCATCCCCATACCGATAATCATACGGAAGATGAAAAGCCAAATATAACTGGTGGATAAACCGCACAAGAATGTGCCGACGGAATACGTAACAATGGAAACAATCATTGCTAAACGACGACCATATTTATCGGCAAAGCTACCAAAAATCGCTCCACCTAATGGACGTGCGACGAAAGCTGCAAGTAATAATGTGGATGTTTCCGTTGTGCTCATGGCGAATTCTTTTTGAATATCCAAAAGCACGTAAGTGATAAGCATATAATCGAAGCCATCAAAAACATAACCTAACCAAGCCGCAAATAACGCTTTTTTTTGCGTAGGACTGACTTCTTTATACCATGGTAATGATGTTGCCATAACAACCTCCTTCCTTGTATTTGAGAATTTTGTGGTATAGATCACAGAATTTAAAATCACTGCTAATTTCTGCTTGCATAAATAAAGATAAGACGTATGATGTCTTATGTCAATTAGAGAGAATGAGAGCTGGATCACAAATTCAGAAAATAGATTAGAAAATGAGAACAGAAATGAAAAAAACAAGTAAAAAAGAAGCAAGTCTCGTTTTGCAGGATAAAATCAAATCGCTCATCATCAAACAAAATCTTAAATCTGGCGATTTGATGCCAACAGAAAATGAGCTGATTGAACAGCTTGGTGTGAGCCGTTCCAGTTTACGTGAAGCCATTAAATCTTTAGAGGCGCTACATATTTTAGACATTCGCCATGGTGTTGGTACCTTTGTGAGTGAATCCTCTCTTGTGCCAATGATTCGCGGATTAAGCTTTCACACCCAACTGAATTTGCATAATGATCATAATCAGCTGATTAATATTTTGGATATTCGGGAAATTTTGGAATACGGTTTTGCCCCGATGGTTTTAGGAAAAATTAGCCAAGAACAGACCGCACTTTTGCAAAAATCAGTAGCAAATATGGAGAAAAATGCACGAGAACAAAAATTTTCCCCTAAAGATGAATACCACATTCATTTAAAACTTTATGAACCATTAAATAACCCGTTACTGATTCAGTATTTAGATGCGTTTTGGCAAATTTATCAACAAGTAGAAAAAGGCTTACCGCCACCAATACTTTCTCCTGAAAAATTAGCCATGCAACACCGTGAATTAATTGATGCGGTAGAAGCGCATGATTTGGTGCGCATGCAACGTGCGATCTTGCAATATTTCCAAAGTATTCGCCAACGCTTACAACAAGGAGGGCATGATGCAAACTAATGGATTAAACATCGCCTTAATCGGCTGCGGCTTTTTTGGCGTTCAGTTGGCTTCTGCATTTGACAAAGCCCAAGCAAACTTAATTGCAGTGACCGATATCAATCCTTCTCTTGCACAAAAACTCGCAGACCAATACGACAGCCAAGCCTTTTTTAGTGTGGAAGAAATGTTGGCTGAAACCAAACCTGATTTAGTGGTTATTGCCACACCAAACTATGCTCATTATTCCCCGGCTATTTTAGCTTTAAATGCCGGCTGTCATGTCTTTATTGAAACACCTTTTACCTTAAGCTCTTCTCAAGGCCAACATTTACGCCGTCTTGCCGAAGAAAAAGGCAAATTCATTTTTGTAGGCCATTTAGAACGTACGTTACCAGGCATGTTGAAAGTCAAAGCGGCTTTAGAACAAGGAAAATTAGGCCACATTACGGTTGCACGAGCTATGCGCCAACGTTGGATTGAAAACCTACCAAACAAAGAATGGTGGAAATTAGATGCCAATCTTACGGGCGGTGAGCTTTTCCACCTCATTCACGAATTGGATTTACTCTGTTGGTTATTGGGCGATATTGAGGCGGTCTTTGCTCAAGCGGCTAACCAAGCGCATCACGATACACCAGATAGTCGTGATGTGTTGCAACTGTTACTACGTTTTGAAAATGGCGTGTTAGGTTCGCTCGAAATGGGCACGGCTTATCGATTACACCAATGGGGCATTCAAATTCATGGTGAACATGGTGTGATCGAAGTTAATTTCTTTACCTCAAGTGTCACATTTAATTATCTAGATGGAAAAATAGAACACGTTGATTTATTTGATGAATTTGAGGCTGATTTATCTTTACGAGAAAGTGCCAAAGGCACACAGCAATATAATGTCACCCACGCACCTTGCCAACTTTGGTTAAGCCGAGCGGCTGAAATCGAAGTGCAAAGCGTGGTAGAGCACTTAACGCAAGGAAAAACCAGCCCATTAAGTCTATGTTTAACTGAAGCCATCGAAGTTGCAGAAGCAGCGAAACAATCCATGGTAACGGAAAAACAAATCTCAGTGAAAAAATAAGGAGTTTATTATGATGCGATATGGTGTTGTTGGCGTTGGCTATTTTGGTGCGGATTTAGCCCGTTTCATGAATGAATTTGATGATGCACAGATTACCATGGTATATGACCCTGAAAATGGTGAAACCATTGCTCAAGAATTACAATGCGTAGCGGCAAAATCTCTTGAAGAATTGGTCACTTCACCTGAGGTGGATTGTGTGATTGTTGCCACTCCAAACTACTTACACAAAGAACCGGTCATTCTTGCGGCGAAAAACAAAAAACATGTTTTCTGTGAAAAACCTATTGCCTTAAGCTATCAAGACTGTGACGACATGGTCCGCGCTTGCGAAGAAAATGGCGTTACCTTCATGGCTGGCCATGTGATGAACTTCTTTAACGGTGTTCACCACGCCAAAGAATTAATCAATCAAGGCGTGATCGGTAAAGTGCTTTATTGCCACACCGCACGTAATGGCTGGGAAGAACAACAACCAACCATTTCATGGAAAAAAATCCGTGAAAAATCTGGCGGTCACTTATACCACCATATTCACGAATTAGACTGCGTACAATTCATTATGGGTGGCATGCCAAAAACCGTTACCATGGCAGCCGCCAATGTTGCACACAAAGGCGAAAAATTTGGTGATGAAGACGATATGATTTTTGTCACCATGGAATATGATGATAATCGCTTCGCAGTTCTAGAATGGGGTTCCGCTTTCCGTTGGGGTGAGCATTATGTATTAATTCAAGGGGAAAAAGGCGCGATCAAACTTGATATGTACAATACCAAAGGTACCCTTCGTGTGGATGGAAAAGACACCTATTTCCTCATTCACGAAACCCAAGAAGAAGATGATGACCGTACCCGTATTTACAACAGCACAGAAATGGACGGTGCGATTCAATACGGTAAACCGGGTAAACGCACACCGCTCTGGTTAAGTTCTATCATGAAAAAAGAAATGCGTTATTTAAACGATATTCTTCATGGAATGGAACCAACAGAGGAATTTGTAAAATTACTCACCGGTGAAGCTGCTCGTGCTGCTATCGCCACTGCCGATGCATGTACTCGTTCTCGTTACGAAAACCGCAAAGTTGATTTAGCCGAAATCATCGGTAAATAAAAAATAATGTAAAAATAAACCGCACTTTGACTGGTCAATAAAAGTGCGGTTTATTTATTATCACTAAAAAGTTCTTTAATAAAGGATAAATATGATAGAACATATCATTAGTAATGTGAGTGACCTGATAAAAATACTTAATAAACTAGGAATCCCTGATGTTGGTAAGACTAGGTTCTTCAGAGGTCAAGCAGATAAAAATTGGATTATCGAGCCAAGTATATTTCGCAATAAAAAACTCATAGAAAATGAACATAGAATCATCAAGGACTTATTAACAAACTGTCCAGATGATTTTTCTCCAAATGATACTCTTTTCGAGAAATTAGTTAAATTACAACACTATGGTTGCAAAACAAGATTGCTTGATTTGACTAGTAATGCATTAGTTGCATTATATTTTTCCTGTGTAGAAAAATCACATCATCATAAAGATGGTGAATTAATTATATTAGACATTCCAAATGAACATATTAAATATTCAGATAGCGACACTGTATCAGTATTAACTGCAATTAGCGTACAATCTAATGATTTCAATATCACAAAGTGTATAAGAAACGCATCAATACATAAACAACTAAAAGAACTTTCATATATTGCAAGTAATTTTAATGATAAAAATATTAATAATTTTGAAGAATCTGGTCTCGGGAAGTTATTTAATATGACTAAAAACGACTATAAAAATCTAATTGCTTCTGGGTTCCCTGAGGCTGGTCAAAATGCCTTCTTGCATTCTTTTAATGAACAAAAAGAAATCGTAGCATTAATTCATGATATTAGAGCAGACAAACCAAGTTTTCAACCAATCATTAATAGTGAAGATTTGAATCGAATTCTTTGTGTCAAAGCAAAATTAAATAATGCAAGAATTACAAGGCAGCAAGGGTGTTTTTTGTTATATGGAATGAATGAAGATAAATTATCTCATCCCCCAATCCCTGAAGAATGGTTCAGAAAAACAAAAAAACAAAAATTTATAGTAAGAAATAAACAAAATATTCTAAAAGAACTTGAATTATTCGGAGTTAGTACTCAAATATTGTTTCCAGAATTAGAAAAGCAAGCTATAGAATTGGTATCTAAATATCTTTAATATCCAACCGCTCTTACAAAGAGTGCGGTTGTTTTTTAGAGTGTTTGTTGTTTACGGCGATAACCGCTCTATTTCCCATTTTCCATCATTGTATAAATAACAAATTCTGTCATGTAAGCGGCTTGGACGACCTTGCCAGAATTCGATACGATCAGGAATCACAAGATAACCGCCCCAATGTGGTGGGCGAGGCACATTTAATGGGTGCTTTGCTGCAATCAATGCGGCTTTCGCTAATAAAGATTTGTGGCTAGAAATGACCGCACTTTGCTCACTGGCCCAAGCGCCGATTCGACTAGTGTAAGGACGAGTCGCAAAATATTCATCTGATTGTTCAGGCGAGATTTTTTCGGCTTTACCTTCAATACGTACAGAACGTTCTAATTCTGGCCAAAAGAATGTCAGGGCGATGAAAGGATTATGTTCTATGGCGCGACCTTTTCGGCTGTGATAATTTGTGAAAAAGACAAAGCCTTGTTCGTTCACTTCTTTCAACAGCACCATTCGACTTGTTGGACGGCCATCTTCATTGACTGTCGCGACATTAACACCTGTCGGCTCATTGACTTTGGCTGTAATTGCTTCATTGAGCCATTTTTCAAATTGTTTTATCGGATTGGGATCGCAATCATGCTGAGAAAGCGCCTGTTTGCAATAATCCTCACGAATATCATGTAAGTCCATTTTCTTTCTCCTTTTGCTTGAAAACAAAAAGCCCTTGCAGTTGCAAGGGCTAGTATAGTCCGTTAATTATTTACCATCAACACTCACGCCATAAAACGCATCATAGCCGAATGGGCTTTGTACGTAACCTTTTACGCGAGGGCTAAGTGGTGCGAAACCAACTGAGTGTGCAACCGGAATCCATGGCGCTTGCTCATGGAAAATCACTTGTGCTTGTTTATAAAGCGCCGCACGCTCATCTTTATTGGTTAAGCCAATCGCTTTATCTAATAA
>CABSZQ010000011.1 GCA_902482195.1 uncultured Haemophilus sp. | reverse complement strand
GACTTAGGTTTTCGCCAAGTGTTTGGTGGCCAAGTCGTGGCACAATCTCTTTCTGCCGCGATGCAAGTTTCCCCAGCGGAGCGTGTACTCCATTCTTGCCATGCTTACTTTTTAGCACCTGGCGACAGTCAACACCCGATTATTTATGATGTGGAAACTTTACGTGAAGGGCGCAATTTTTCTGCATTACGCGTAAAAGCGATTCAGCATAAAAATGTGATTTGTCACGTCACCGCCTCATTTCAAGTACCTGAAGAAGGCTTTGACCATCAATCAGCCATGCCGCAAGTGCCAGGCCCTGAACAATGCATTGATGAACACGAAATCATGTTAAAAGTGGCGCAGACTTTGCCCGAAAGCTTGAGTGAAAAATTTGCCCAAGAACGCCCATTTCAAATTCATAGCCGATATTTGAACAATCCATTTGATGGTCGAGAACTGCCGCCCGAACAATATGCTTGGTTTAAAACCAATGGAGAAGCACCGCTAGATTTGCAGACGCAACAATGTCTCTTGGCCTATTTTTCTGATTTTCACTGTATTTTGACCGCACTTCACCCACATGGGAAAGGCTTCTTACAGAAAGGGATGAAAGTGGCCACAATCGACCACAGCATTTGGTTCCACCGCCCTTTCAATTTAAATAATTGGCACTTACATGCCATTGAAAGTAACAATGCTTTTGCAGGACGTGGTTTAGCGAGAGGACAAATTTTTGCTGCAGATGGCACACTAATTGCCACCACACAGCAGGAAGGTTTAATTCGTTATCAAGAATAACCGCACGTTAAAACCAGGTGCAGACTACCCTTCGTAACCAATATCTTCGAAAGTTGGATTTTCTGCACCTTGTTTGGCTAATTCATCACAAATTTCATTTTCACGGTGGCCTGAATGGCCTTTCACCCACTGCCAATCAATGTTATGGGTTTGAATCGCCTGATCTAACGCAATCCATAAATCCTGATTCTTTACTGCTTTGCCCGTACTCGCTTTCCAATTGTTTTTCTTCCAATTGTAAATCCATTGTGTGATGCCATTTTTCATATATTGGCTATCGCTATAAAGCGTCACATGGCAAGGCTCTTTTAAGCTATTTAAAGCCTCGATCACTGCTCGTAATTCCATGCGATTATTGGTGGTTTTGAAATACCCTTTTGAAATATGTTTTTCGTGCTGTTTATAGCGCAGGACAATCCCTATGCCACCGGCTCCCGGATTGCCGAGGCAAGATCCATCCGTAAAAATTTCAATCTGTTTTTGCATAACTAATTCGAGCTTGTGTAAAATAGACGGTATTTTAAAGGAAACAAATAGGTAGAACAATGATAAATCCGGATCGCCAGATTGTACTGGATACTGAAACCACCGGTATGAACCAAATTGGTGCGCATTACGAAGGACATTGCATTATTGAAATTGGTGCCGTGGAAATGATCAACCGTAAATATACGGGCAACAATTTTCACATTTATATTAAGCCGGATCGTTTGGTTGATCCCGATGCCATTAAAGTTCACGGTATTACGGATGAAATGCTTGCGGATAAACCGGATTTCAAAACGATTGCACAAGACTTTATTGAATACATTCGTGGTGCTGAACTGCTGATTCACAACGCCCCCTTCGACGTGGGCTTTATGGACTATGAATTCCGTAAACTTGGATTAGATATCAAAACAACCGACATTTGCCTCGTCACTGATACGTTGCAAATGGCGCGCCAAATGTATCCCGGCAAACGTAATAGCTTAGATGCGTTGTGTGATCGTTTAGGTATTGATAACAGCAAACGAACACTCCACGGCGCGTTACTGGATGCGGAGATTTTGGCCGACGTTTATTTATCCATGACGGGCGGTCAAACCAGTCTATTTGATGAAGATCATACGGATAGTTCAATTATCCAAGCTGGCGCCAATATGCAAGATCGTCAAAGTGCGGTCAATTTTTCGCAAAATTTAAAAGTGTTACAACCCACTGATGATGAACTCCAAGCCCATTTAGATTTCATTAAATTGGTCAATAAAAAAAGCGATGGCAAATGTTTTTGGTCGATTCGTACGGGGGAGGAAACCTCACATTAATCGGTTATCTATTAATCAGATAAACATAAAAAAGAAAAAAAAGATTGACGGTTTTAACGTTCATCATTATTATACCCAGCACTTAGCGGAGTGGTAGTTCAGCTGGTTAGAATACCTGCCTGTCACGCAGGGGGTCGCGGGTTCGAGTCCCGTCCATTCCGCCAATTAAGCCGAGATAATGAAGCACCAGAAGGTGCTTTTTTTATGCCCGAATTTTACCTGCCAGCCAACATTCGCTATAATTAACCAAATTTACACTTTACAGAGATATTTTTTATGACAACTCCTGTCGTTGCCTTAGTGGGTCGCCCAAACGTAGGCAAATCCACCCTATTCAACCGTTTAACCCGTACCCGAGATGCGCTTGTCGCTGACTTCCCTGGTTTAACCCGAGATCGTAAATACGGTCATGCCAATATTTCTGGCTATGATTTCATTGTGATCGATACCGGCGGTATTGATGGCACTGAAGAAGGCGTTGAAGAAAAAATGGCGGAACAATCCTTATTAGCGATTGAAGAAGCCGATGTAGTGCTTTTCTTAGTGGATGCGCGTGCAGGTTTAACGGCTGCAGACATTGGCATTGCCAATTACTTACGCCAACGTACTAATAAAACAACCGTGGTTGTCGCAAATAAAACTGACGGTATTGATGCAGACTCACACTGTGCGGAATTTTATCAATTGGGCTTAGGTGAAATTGAACAAATCGCCGCATCACAAGGCCGTGGCGTGACTCAATTAATGGAGCAAGTACTTGCCCCTTTAGCGGAAAAATTACAAGAAAACGAAGCAGAAAATGACCGCACTTCTGATGAAGAAGAAAAAGATGAATGGGATCACGAATTTGACTTCGATTCAGAAGAAGATACTTCATTGATTGATGAAGCATTAGACGAAGAGCTTGAAGAAGAACAAGATAAAAATATCAAAATTGCGATTGTAGGCCGTCCAAACGTTGGTAAATCGACATTAACCAATCGTATTTTAGGTGAAGATCGCGTGGTGGTTTACGATATGCCAGGCACAACACGTGACAGTATCTACATTCCAATGGAACGCGATGGGCAACAATACACCTTAATTGACACAGCAGGTGTGCGTAAACGAGGTAAAGTGCATTTAGCCGTTGAGAAATTCTCTGTTATTAAAACGTTACAAGCGATTCAAGATGCAAACGTGGTATTACTCACAATTGATGCGCGTGAAAATATTTCAGACCAAGATCTCTCTCTACTTGGCTTTATCTTAAATGCAGGACGCTCGCTCGTGATCGTCGTGAATAAATGGGATGGCTTAGATCAAGATGTGAAAGATCGCGTCAAATCAGAATTAGATCGCCGTCTTGATTTCATCGACTTTGCCCGTGTGCATTTTATTTCTGCTTTACACGGCAGTGGCGTGGGGAATCTTTTTGATTCGATTAAAGAAGCTTATGCTTGTGCGACACAAAAAATGACGACGTCCCTTCTCACCCGAATCTTACAAATGGCAACGGATGAGCATCAACCACCAATGATTGGTGGTCGTCGTATTAAATTAAAATATGCTCACCCGGGTGGTTATAACCCACCAATTATCGTGGTACATGGTAACCAAATGGATAAATTACCGGATTCATATAAACGTTATTTATCTAATTATTATCGTAAGAGTTTGAAAATTATTGGTTCGCCAATTCGCTTGCTATTCCAAGAAGGTTCAAACCCATTCGCAGGTAGAAAAAATAAACTCACACCAAACCAATTACGTAAACGTAAACGTTTAATGAAGTTTATCAAAAAAGCGAAACGCTAATCTTAACAAACAAAGAGCGGTCAAAAATCACTGTGAATTTTGACCGCTCTTTTTATTATAAAAATAAATTATTCGTCTATAACCACTTTGCCAATATAGCCTAGATTACGATAACGTTGAGCATAATCAATACCATAGCCGACAACAAATTCATCCGGAATAGAAAAACCAATCCATTCAACCGGTACTTCCACTTCTCGGCGAGAAGGTTTATCTAATAAGGTACAAATCGCCAAGCTTGCAGGATCGCGTAAATTTAAAATGCTGCGCACTTTTTCAAGGGTGTAACCCGTATCAATAATGTCCTCAACAATTAGCACGTGTTCATTACGAATATCCCCTTCAAGATCTTTCGTAATTTTCACATCGTGATTACTTGTCATTCCGCAACCATAGCTTGAAGTGGTCATAAACTCCACTTCTACCGGTAATTTTAATTCACGCACCAGATCAGCCATGAACATAAATGAACCACGTAAAAGCCCAACAACAATCAGTTTATCAATGGCTTGTTGTTGATAAAAATGCGTAATTTCCGCGCCAAGTTCAGCTATGCGACTACGGACATCCGCTTCTGAAATCATAATATCGACGTGGTGTTTTTTCATAGTCTTTCCTTTTTTATTTATTCGTTTGCGTATTCTACAATAAAAAAGGCTGAAGTTTAAACCTTCAGCCTTTTTAACCCTAACGAATTTACTTTCTACTCTACCTGTTGGAGCAATCTGCAATCGCTGCTAAACAGATGTGCGTATAGTAGCAGAAAGAAATTACATGTCAATAAGAATTATTATCATTTTTAGAAATTTATTAATTTCCTGAAATTTTCATCTTATCTAACAAGATTGAACCGGTTTGAATATTGGAACGATGTTCAACATCATCTGCTACTGCCACAATATTTTTTAACATATCCTGCAATTGACCCGCAATCGTAATTTCAGCAACTGGATATTGGATCTCGCCATTTTCCACCCAGAAACCGGCTGCGCCACGAGAATAATCCCCGGTCACAATATTGACACCTTGTCCCATGACATCGGTAACCAATAAACCAGTGCTCATTTGACGTAAAAGTGCGGTCAATCCGCCCGTTAAATTTGGTTTCACGAGCCAGTTGTGAATACCGCCTGCATGACCGGTACTTTGCATGCCCATTTTTCTACCGCTGTAACTGGTGAGCAAATAGGTTTGCAATACGCCATCTTGAATAATTTCAAGATCCTGTGTTCGCACCCCTTCGCTATCAAAAGGCGTGGAGGCTAAACGTTTTAACAAATGCGGACGCTCACTAATTTGGAACCAATCTGGCAATACTTGTTTTCCAAGATGATCGAGCAAGAAACTGGATTTACGATATAAGCTGCCGCCACTAATCGCGCCCGTTAAATGAGAAATTAATCCTGTTGCCACATCATTTAAGAAAATCACCGGCACTTCACGTGTCGTTAATTTTTGTGGATTTAAACGCGCAATCACTTTTTTTGCACAATTCTGCCCTACCCAATCCGCTGAAGAAAGCGCATCAAACTCACGTGAAACCGTATATTCATAGTCATTTTCAAGTTGATCTAGCTCGCCACCAATCACCGAACAAGATAAAGAATAGCGGCTAGATAAGTAACTTTGTAGCATGCCATGTGTATTACCATAAACACGCACACCCGTATGAGAGTTAAAGCTTGCGCCATTACTATTCACAATTTTAGCATCGTATTCCAACGCTGATTTTTCAGCTTCTAAAGCTAATTTTGTAGCCTGTTCGACATCGACACTTGCCCCATGATAAAGCGCTAAATCGGGTGCTTCAAAAGCCATTAGTTCTTTGTCCGCTAGCCCTGTACAATCATCTGGCGAGGTATATTTTGCAATAGCAAGTGCTGCTTCAACGGTGTTTTTAATGGCTTCTTCGCTTAAATCTGAGGTAGACGCATTGCCTTTTTGTTGACCTAAATAAACGGAAATACCTAATGCCCCATCATTAGTAAATTCAACATTTTCAATCTCTTGCAGACGGGTTGAAACCGATAAACCACTCACTTTTGTTACACCGACTTCAGCGGTTGCCCCCGCTTTCTGCGCAGTTTCAATCGCAAAACTGACTGCATCACGTAATGTTTGCTCTTGAGATTTTAAAAGTGCGGTTAAATTTTCTGCTGTTTTCATGGTGATAATCCTATTAAAAATTTGCGCCATTTTATCTTATTTTGAAAGTTTATGCTAAAATGCACCAAATTTTTCATAAGGTAACAGAATGGCAAAACGGAAGAAAAAAGAAGCCTTTGATTGGGAAGATGAAGACCAAGAAGAGATTATTTGGGTAAGTAAAAGTGAAATCAAACGCGACGCTGAGGATTTAAAACAGCTCGGCGAGAAATTGGTGAACTTAACCAAAGCAAATCTGACTAAGGTTCCACTAGACGATAGCTTGAAAGATGCCATTGAATTAGCGCAACGCCTGCAAAAAGAGGCGCGTCGTCGCCAATTGCAATATATTGGTAAGCTCTTACGCTCAATTAATGCTGAGCCTATTCGTGAAGCTTTAGAAAAAATTGAAAACAAACATAATCAGCAGCAAGCGATGTTGCATAAATTGGAAATCTTACGTGATGAGTTGATTGTGAAAGGTGATGCAGCTCTGACTGATTTGTTAAATGAGTATCCTTCTGCAGATCGCCAACAATTACGTAATTTGATTCGTGCAGCACAAAAAGAGAAGGAACAAAATAAGCCGTCAAAAGCTTATCGCGAGATTTATCAGATCTTAAAAACACTCATTTTAGAAGACTAAAATAAAGCTATTTTTGACCGCACTTTGTATCAAAAAAGTGCTATGATTAGCTACCCTTTTAAGAAGGAAAAAACGTTATTTATGAATATTCGTTGGAATATTATTTTAGGTGTCATCGCCCTGGCTTTATTAGGTTGGTATTATTCGCTTAATCAAGATCATAGCGATTTACAAAGCCTCATTAAAAAGCCTGATAGCCCGGAATACGTCGGCAATAAAATGGAAACTACCGTATTCTCGCCTGAAGGTAAAAAGCAATATCTCACGATTTCCGACAAAGTGGAATATTACACACAAGACGGTCATACGGATTTTATTTCGCCGTTAGTCTATCTTTTTGATGTCTCTTTGGACAATAAAGACAAAGAAGCGAAAACCGATAAAATTCAATTAGAAAAACAAAATTGGAAACTTAGCGCACAAAAGGCAAAATTAACGAAAGATCAAATGCTCTATCTTGAAGGTGGTGTGGTTGCCGAGAGTCTTGATCCTTTATCTCGCCTACAACGTGTTGAGACCGAAGCGGCAGTGATTAATTTAAAAACACAAGACATTACTTCCGATACACAAGTAAAAATTAACGGATTAAACTTTAACTCAAGTGGATTGAAGCTCGTCGGAAATTTACGTCAGCAAGTTGCAACTCTAAAGGAACAGGTAAAAACATATTATGAAATCAACAAACAATAAAATTCTGCTTTTAACGGCGTTAATGATGACTTCTTTATCTGCTTTTGCGTTAAAAGACGATACCAATAAACCGATTAATATTGTCTCAGATAATCAATCTTTAGATATGGAAAACAGCGTGGTAACCTTTACCGATAACGTGGTGATTACACAAGGTTCCATTTTGATTAAAGCCAATAAAGTGGTGATTACTCGTCCACCAGAAAATTCAGGTAAAAAAGAAACTGTTGAAGCATTTGGTAGCCCTGTTACTTTCCACCAACAACTTGATGATGGTAAGCCTGTTGATGGTAAAGCCAATAAAGTTCACTACGATTTAGGCACAGAATTCTTAACATTAACTGGTAATGCCGAATTAAAACAATTGGATAGCAAAATTAACGGTGAACGCATCACTTATGATGTGAAAAAACAACAGTTAAAAGCCAATGGTAATGGGAAAACACGAGTACAAACCGTCTTAATCCCAACTCAATTACAACAAAAAGGTAAAAAATAACCGATGTCTGTATTACAAGCTGAATTCCTCGCAAAAAGCTATAAAAGCCGAAAAGTGGTTTCTGATGTGAGTTTGACCGTAAACTCCAATGAAATTGTTGGCTTACTTGGTCCAAATGGTGCAGGTAAAACCACCACTTTCTATATGGTGGTGGGTCTAGTACGTCACGATCAGGGAAAAATCACCATTGATGGCGATGATATTAGCGTATTACCTATGCATGAACGTGCTCGCAGAGGAATTGGCTATTTACCACAAGAAGCCTCTATTTTCCGTCGTTTAACGGTGTATGAAAATCTTATGTCGGTATTAGAAATTCGTAAAGATCTCACTGCAGAACAACGCAGAGAGAGAGCGGATGAGTTAATTGATGAGTTCAATATTAGCCATATTCGTGATAGCCTGGGACAATCTCTTTCTGGTGGTGAACGTCGTCGTGTGGAAATTGCGCGCGCCTTAGCAGCAAATCCAAAATTTATTTTATTAGATGAACCTTTTGCGGGTGTGGATCCTATTTCGGTCACGGATATTAAGAAAATCATCACGGATCTCCGTAATCGTGGCTTAGGCGTGTTAATTACCGACCATAACGTACGCGAAACCCTTGATGTTTGTGAACGAGCTTACATTGTTGGTGAAGGGAAAATTATCGCGACCGGCACACCGGAAGAAGTCATGAATGATGAGCACGTTAAACGTGTCTATTTAGGCGAACAATTTAAACTATAACCTATGAAATTTACGACATTGCTCTCCCCTGATGATATTCGTCAGGGGGTTGCTTTTTCTAGCAAGAAACGATTATTTGAATCTATTGCCGCTTTCGTTGTGGAAAAGCTTCACTGCGAAAATGGTGAACAGGCTTGTTTTGAATGTTTATTTGAACGGGAAAAATTAGGTAATTCAGGATTAGGCAATGGTGTTGCTATGCCTAAAGCCAAGTTACCTGCTACTGTCTCAGATAAGATCTTAACGGTATTTATGCAATTAGAAACGCCTGTCGAATATGATGCAGCTGATAATAAACCGGTGGATATCGTTTTTGCTGTGCTCGTACCCGAAAATCACTGCCAAGAATATATTCCTGTTCTGGCAGAAATCAATGAAAAATTAACTGATAAAAACTTAATTAAACAACTTCGTTCAGCACAAAGTGCGGATGAAATTTGGCAAATTTTTGAATGTGCCGATCATTCAGAGGAATCTGAGGATGACACAAATTTAGATAATATTGAACCTCAAGAGGTATAACCTAACCTACCAACCATAAGGAATCACGCAGATGGAAATTATTATTATCAGCGGTCGCTCCGGAGCTGGAAAATCTGTCGCATTAAGGGCCTTGGAAGATATGGGCTATTATTGCGTGGATAATCTTCCTCTCAATTTACTTCCTCAACTCACGCAGATTCTCGCTAACACTCAATCGGCTGTTGCAATCAGTCTCGATATTCGAAATCTTCCCCATTCAAGTTCTGATCTAGACAAAATTTTGACGGATATTCAAGCCACTTATTCAGTTAAAATTATCTTTCTGGACAGCGATCGTAGTACACTTATTCGTCGTTACAGCGATTCACGTCGTCTTCATCCCCTTTCAGCACAAGATCTCCCACTTGAGTCAGCGATTGATTTAGAATATCAGCAGCTTGAGCCTTTAATTCAACATGCTAATTTTATTATTGATACTGCGCCACTTTCCACTCATGCGTTATCTGAACGTTTAAGAGAAGTTTTACGCGGTAATACAGATAAAGAACTTAAGATCGTGGTTGAGTCGTTTGGCTTTAAATATGGTATTCCACTGGATGCCGATTATGTTTTCGATGTGCGTTTTCTGCCTAATCCGCACTGGAATCCAGAACTGCGCCCAATGACGGGGCTTGATGAACCTGTTGCGCAATTTTTACTTGCACATGATGAAGTGAATAATTTTATCTACCAAACGCGTAATTACATTGAAACGTGGTTACCGATGTTAGAGCAAAATAATCGAAGCTATTTAACCATTGCCATTGGTTGTACGGGCGGTAAACATCGTTCTGTTTATATCGCCCAACAAATTGGTGAATATTTCCAAGCCAAAGGCAAGAATGTGAAAATTCAACATAAATCCTTGGAAAAGAATAAAAAGAATTAATCAAACCATAAAAAAACGCAGCGACTTGCTGCGTTTTTTATTAAACCACATATTGCTCAAAAATCTCTGGTAAATGTTCAATTAACGTTTCTTTTCCAGCTACGATTTCATGCTGCCAAACTTGCAATAGCACATCTGGCGTAAATAATCGTGATGCCTGCTCTGCCAACGGTAAATAGCTAATATGCCAAGGCTCTCGGCCGATTTTTTTACCTTCTGGTTGGCTGATAAATGGCAAAACAAAATCAAAGTGCGGTAGATTTTCAGTGAGAAATTCGCTCAATTCAAAGAAATAACCGCCCTTTTCATATTCCCAAGGCTCAAGTTGTAAAGATTGACCTTGAGGTAAAAGATCAGGATCAAAAATATCAATTTCTGTTCCCCAATGATGACGACTTCCCCCTGGAAGCGCTGACCAACGTAAAATGGCTTGTGCTTTTTGCCAATTATCTAACAACGCTAAATCTAATGGATTTCCCGCATCATCATGAACCTTGCGTTCACCGCTAAATTTACCATTCCAAATGAGTTGTTGACGTTCAAAATCACGAAAGCTACTTGCGGGTTGCAAATTAAAGCCATTTTTGATCGCACTTTGCTGCAATCCTTGAAACGCTTTCATTGCCTCAGCTTGCAAAAAATGATTTGGAGAATGAGGTGTAGGCAAATTGATCAAATGTTCACGAGATTTGCCGGTTAACATTTCGGGCGTTAATTTCATCTTACTTATCCAATAAATTCACTAACATTTGATGATAAATCTGACCGCACTTGGCAAGATCATCAACGTTTACACATTCATTCACTTTATGAATCGTTGCATTAAGCGGCCCAAATTCCACAACTTCAGCGCCCATTAATGCAATAAAACGTCCGTCAGAGGTACCACCGCCTGTTTCTGCTTGCAGTGTAATACCGGTTGTTTGCTCAATTGCCGTCGTTAATGCATCTAATAATTTGCCCGGTTTAGTTAAAAATGGTTTACCCGATAAATTCCAATCAATACGGTATTTCAAACCATATTTTTCGAGCATTTCTGCCACTTTTGACTTAATGCTTTCGTCAGTGACTTCCGTACAATAACGTAAATTGAATTGCACATAAAGCTCACCTGGGATGACATTATTACTCCCTGTGCCTGCATGAATATTCGCAATTTGCAAACTGGTTGGTGGGAAAAATTCGTTGCCATTATCCCATTGATAAGTGGTTAATTCCTGCAAGAAAGGCGCTGCTTTGTGAATTGGATTTTCTGCTAAATGAGGATAAGCCACATGACCTTGAATACCTTGAATGTAGAGATTACCTGTAATCGAACCCCGACGACCATTTTTAACCACATCACCCAATGTTTTCGAGCTAGACGGCTCGCCTACCATGCAATAAGTGATTTTCTCACCACGTGCCATTAAGGTTTCGACAACACGTACTGTACCAT